>DAOTYR010000309.1:0-14937 GCA_034434655.1 Chloroflexaceae bacterium | reverse complement strand
CCGGGCAGGCAGGTTTTACGCATGAACGAACCTGGGTTGCCCGTCTGCGCGGCAACAGCGCGCAGCAGATGGGGCGGTTCGGTCGGGAACCGGCGCGGGAGAGCGTCGTGTTTCTGCGGAAGGGGTGACAGGCAACCTGTCCAACCCCGCGGGCCGGGGGGGTGGGGAAACCTGGTTTCCCCACCCCCCCTCCGATGAACTCTATGCCCCATCACGGCATGTACCGGCTCAAGCCGCGGTCAGTCCCAACCCACAGCGTCCCATCAGGCGCGACGAGCAGGGCCTTCACGATGTTCCCCGCCAGGCCGTCTTCCGTCGTGAAGATCCGGATCGCCCCATCCACGCCCAGACGCACCAGCCCATCCGTCGTCGTGCCGATCCAGATTGTTTCATCAGGCGCGACGGCAAGGCACATGACACTGCTGCGCGCGGCGCCGCCCGGCGGGAGCAGAGTTTGCCATGTTCCATCGGCGGAGCGCCGCATCAGGCTGACGCCTTCGACGATGTCACCCGAGGCCAGGAGCAGCGATCCGTCGGCAAAAACGTGCAGGCCGCCTATCCCGCCCTCCGGCAAGCCATCTGCCTGGCCGAACTGCTGCCATTGCCCATCCGCCGTCAGACGGCTGAGCCCGCTCTCTGTGCCAAACCATATCGATCCATCAGGCGCGGCAGCGATCGCACGCACCGTGTTCCCCCCCAGACCATCGGCCCCGGTGTATGCGCGCCAGTTTCCCCCGGCGTCACGCCAGAAGACCCCTTCGAGCCAGGTGCCCACCCAGAGCGAGCCATCAGCCATCGCCGCCAGCGTCGTCACCCTAACGTTCGCGGGCCAGTCCGGCGAGTCGGGGATCTGGATCTGCTCGGGCAGATCTGGCGTCAGGCGCCAGAGGCCCTGCCCGGTGCCGACCCACAGGTCGCCGAAGGCGCCAACCTCCAGCGCAGTGATTTTCGACGGCAACCGATCGGGGAGAAACTTCCGCCAGTCGCCGCGCCCATCGAGGCGACTGAGACCCTGCCGCGTGCCCACCCACAGATCGCCGTTCGGGGCGCGCGCCAGGGCAGTGATCTCGTTGGAGCTATCGCCCGGCCCAGCGCTATCCTGCAGAGTCTGCCAGTTGCCATCCGGCAGCAGGCGCGTGACCCCTTGATCCGTGCCGAACCAGATCGAGCCGTCCGCGCCGGGAACGACGCGCTGCACATGCGGGGAGATCAAACCCTCGTAACCCCCGTCGCTCTCCGGCGCGGCGCCGATGAGCGTGTGCGTTCCGTCGGGGTCCAGGCGGATGGCGCCGGATTCGGTCGCCACCCAGATCAGCCCATCCGCCCCCGGCGCAAGATCGCGGAAGAGTGACAAGCTGATGGCTTCTTGTCTGGCCTGCTGCTCAATAACAAACGCGCGTTCCAGGCGGCGGTCCGGAGCCAGGCGGAGCACGCCGGACCCGATCCCTGAGCCGGTGGGCAGGGCATTGACGGTCATCAAGACCGCGCCATCCGGCGCGAAGGCAAAGGCTGTCACCTGTCCCTGCCCCAGGTCAGCGTCGGTCAGGAAGCGCTGGCGTCCATCGGCGTTGAAGACGCGGACGCCGATGGGCGTGCTGAGCCAGACGGCGCCGTCAGGCCCTTCGGCAATGGCTACCACATCGGCGAACCTGGGTCGTAGCAACCCCCACGGGCTTAAGAAGCGTACGGTGCGCACCCGACCATCCCGGCCCAGGCGGGTGGCGCCGCCGGGGGTGCCAAACCAGACCGCCCCGTCGGAAGCGCCCAGCGCCGCGTGGACGTACGGCTGGGCCAGGCCATCGGCGACGCTGAAGCGACGCAGCGAGCCGTCCAGGCGCACCTGCACCGCGCCCGCGTCCGTTCCCAACCAGAGCGCGCCGTCGGCGTCAATCGCCAGGTCGGTGACGGTATTGCTAGGCAATCCGTGTTCGGTCGTCAACGTGAGCACCTGCGCCGACGTTGCGTCCCAGAGGGCGAGACCGCCGTTCGAGGCCACCCAGAGCGTCTCGCCGTCAAGCAGCAGATCATTGACGTGATGAACCGAGGTGAAGGTTGTCCAGCGCGGATGCGCGGGCTGCTCCGCCAGTCGCTCAACCGCCCGGCGGCGCGCCTCGGCGGTGAGGGCCAGAGCGGCGGCGCGCTCGGTCAGTCGCGCCTCGATCTCCGGCGTGGGAAGCGCTCGCCAATCCAGCAGCAGCGGCAGCGGCGAGCGCAGGTAGATCGCCAGGCCCGCGATCACAAGCGCGACAATGGCGCAGGCGGCGATCCACCCCCATCGTTGTCGTATCACGGTCATCGTTCGTCGCTCCATCGGCAACGGAGGATGGGAAAACCCGATTTTCCCATGCCCCTGCGCAAGGGCTGCGGCCTCACCTTCCCGCGGGCGGGGGCGTGGGGCAACCCGGTTTCCCCACCCCCCTCGTCGAGAGCCTATGTTCACGTTAGGAGGGGTGCGCCCCGGGAACCTCCGGGCGGGAGACGCCGGGGCCGGCGGCGTAGGGGCGGGGTTTCCCCGCCCCTACGCCGGCCCGCCTCCAGGCAAGGGTTGCGCCCCCCCAGACCCTCCCGCGGGTGGGGGAATGGGGAAACCGGGTTTCCCCACCCCCCTGCTCCAGCAGCCTATGTTCACGTTAGCCATATGGGTATGTTACAATAGCGCTCATTGTTCTATCAACTGCAAACGGCCCGGGATCGCGGGCGGCCCGCCCGCCGCGGACCGGATGCGCGCCAGCGGCCTGCGCTCCCGGCCTATCTTCACGGTAGCCGTCCATGCGGCTCCGCCGCACACCGACGGGATGAACATCCTTCCTGGGAGGGCTGCGCCCTCCCAGACCCTCCCGCGGGCGGGGGCGTGGGGAAACCCGGTTTCCTCGCACCCCTGCTCGAGGGCTACGCCCGCCCCAACCCTCCCGCGGGCGGGGGCGTGGGGAAACCCGGTTTCCCCACCCCCCTCGCCGAGGGCTGCGCCCTCCCAGACCCTCCCGCGGGCGGGGGCGTGGGGAAACCCGGTTTCCCCGCACCCCTGCTCGAGGGCTGCGCCCTCCCAGACCCTCCCGCGGGCGGGGGCGTGGGGAAACCTGGTTTCCCCACACCCCTGCTCCAGCAGCCTATGTTCACATCAGCCGTCCCTGCGGCTCGCGCCGCACACCGACAGGATGAAAAAAGGTTCTTCTTGGGAGGGCTACGCCCTCTCAAACCCTCCCAGGGGCCGGGGCCTGGGTGCGCGGGCCTCCGGCCCGCGTCCGCGGGGGTATGGGGAAACCGGGTTTCCCCACACCCCTCGCCGAGGGCTTATTTTCACGTTAGGGAGTCTGACCTATGACCAGCGCGCTCGCCCAACCTGCAGCCGCCGACGTGACGCGGCAGGCTGCCGTCGTC
Source organism: Chloroflexaceae bacterium (assembly GCA_034434655.1). Classification (GTDB taxonomy): domain Bacteria; phylum Chloroflexota; class Chloroflexia; order Chloroflexales; family Chloroflexaceae; genus JACAEO01. The sequence continues at coordinate 11,559 of DAOTYR010000309.1, read as the reverse complement.
GCCGCCCTGACCGCCACCATCGGCGCGAATGCGCTGACCAACGCCCTGCCTCTCAACGGGCAAACCATCGGCGACGTCGCTGCGCGGTTCCCGCTGCCGATCATTCCCCCTCGCTACACCTTCGGCATCTGGGGGGTGATCTACTCCGGGCTGATCGGCTACGCCGTCTACCAGGCCCTGCCGCGGCAGCGCGACAACGAGCGCCTGCGCCGCATCGCCTGGCCCTTTGTGGTAAGTTGCGCCGCGAATGTCGTCTGGCTGGTGCTATGGCACTACAACCGCTTCCGGCTGAACCTGGGGGCAATCGTGGGGCTGTTGCTGGCGCTGATCACCATTGATGCGCGCCTGGGCCATGCCCGTGGCCCCTGGGTCGAGCGTCTGCTGGTGCGGCTGCCCTTCAGCATCTACCTGGGGTGGATCAGCGTGGCGACGATCATCAATGTGGCGGTGAGCCTCTACGCCGAGGGGTGGGAAGGCGACCCCGCCAGCCGCGAGGCGTGGACCGCCGGGCTGCTGAGCATGGGCGCGGCGCTGGGCGCGACCATCGGCGTGGGCCGTGGCGATCCGGCCTTCCCCGCGGTGATGGCCTGGGCCTGTTCCGGGATTGCGACCAGACAGGCCGGCACGCCCCTGGTGGCGCCGGTGGCCTGGGCGGCGACGGCGGCTTCGCTGGCATCGGCCTCCGTCGCGCTGCTGCGCGCCTACCGCCGCCAGTGAAGGGCCGGTCGCCCTCTCCGCGCCGGCCTGCCGGCGCGGAGAGGGCATCGGGAGCCTCGCGCCCGGAGGGGAGCCGAGAGCAGGACCGGCTCACCCTTCGGGCACCAGTTCGCTATCCGGTTGCGGGAGGCTCAAGACCGGCGCATGCGGCGCCGCGGGCCGCAGCGCCGTCGCCAGCACCTCGTCGAGCGTTTCCACGGCCACAAACGTCAGTTCCTCGAAGATCGCCCGCGGCAGATCGTCGAGGTCGATCAGGTTGCGCCTGGGCAGAATGATCGTCTTGATTCCCGCCCGGTGCGCGCCAAGGGCCTTTTCCTTGATCCCGCCAATGGGCAGGACCCGCCCGCGCAGCGAGATCTCGCCGGTCATGGCCACGTCGTCGCGCACTAGCCGCCCGGTGGCCGCCGAGGCCAGGGCCGTGGCGATGGTGATGCCCGCCGAGGGGCCATCCTTCGGCACGGCGCCCGCCGGCACATGCACGTGGAGGGCATGGGTCTCGAAGAACCGCGGATCGATGCCCAGGTCGCGCGCGCGCGCGCGCACGTAGGTGAGCGCCGCCTCGGCGCTCTCGCGCATCACCTCGCCGAGCTGCCCGGTGATCTTCAACTCGGGTTTGCCCTCAACCGCCAGCGCCTCGACGAAAATAATATCGCCGCCAACCGGCGTCCAGACCAGTCCCGTCGCCACGCCCGGCTGGTCAATGCGCTCCTGGGCCTCGTTGTAGAAGCGCGGACGGCCCAGGGCCTCGCGCACAAAGGCTACGTCAACCACCACCGGGGCCACCGGCAAGGCCGCCGCGGCATTCGCGCCATCCCCCGGCTCCGGCGCCGTGGCCTCCGGCGCTCCGCCCGTCGGCTCCTGGCCTTCCTCGGCGATCTTGCGCACTAGCTTGCGCAGCACCGCGCCGATGTTGCGCTCCAGATTGCGCACGCCGGCCTCGCGGGTGTAGTCGTTGATGATCGCCCGGATGGCCGGCTCCTCGATCATCGCCTCGGCGGGGCGCAACCCGTTGGCGCGCAGTTGCCGTTCGATCAGATGGCTCTGAGCGATGCGCACCTTTTCGTCCTCAATGTAGCCGGAGAGTTCGATCACCTCCATGCGGTCGCGCAGGGCCGGCGGCACGGTATCCCAGTTATTGGCCGTGGCGATGAACAGCACCTGGCTCAGATCGAAAGGCAGGTTCAGATAGTGATCGGTAAAAGTATTGTTCTGCTCCGGGTCGAGCACTTCGAGCAGGGCCGCCGCGGGGTCGCCGCGGTAGTCGCTGCCGAGCTTGTCGATCTCATCGAGCAGCATCACCGGATCGGCGGTCCCGGCGCGGCGCAGTTCCTGGATGATCCGCCCCGGCTGCGAGCCGATGTAGGTGCGCCGGAAGCCGCGCAACTCGGCCTCGTCGCGCACGCCGCCCAGGCTCATGCGCACGAAGCTGCGCCCGAGGGCCCGCGCGATACTCTGGCCCAGGCTGGTCTTGCCGACGCCGGGCGGCCCGACGAAGGCCAGGATCGGCTCGCGACCGGCGCGGCCGCCATCCTCGCCCAGGGCCGCCCGGCGCTGCTTGACTGCCAGATATTCGAGAATGCGCTCCTTGACCTTCTGCAACCCGTAGTGGTCCTCGTCAAGCACCTGGCGCGCGTGGGCCACGTCAATCGCGTGGCCGGTCCGCCTGCCCCAGGGCAGTTCAGCGACCCACTCCAGGTAGGTGCGCACCATCTGGTACTCGGGCGAACTGGCGTTGATGCGCTCGAGGCGCGCCAGCTCGCGCTCGGCCTCCTTGCGCGCCACGTCGGGCAGGTTGGCCGCGGCCAGCTTCTCACGCAGGTCCTCCAGTTCGACCGCTTCGGGGCTATCCTCACCCAGCTCCTTCTGGATGGCCCGCAACTGCTGCCGCAGGTAGAACTCGCGCTGCTGACGGGCCGAACCCTCCTGCACCTCCTGGCGCAGCCGGGCCTGCACCTGGAGCAGGGCCAGTTGCTTGCGATAAAACTCGCGCACCTTGATCAGCCGCTCAACCACGTCGAAGGTGCTCAACAGCTCCAGGCGTTCGCTGTAGGTGTAATCCGGCGAATAGCCGGTGTTGTCGGTGAGATGGCCCGGATCGTCAATCGAACGCACGTAGTTGCGGATCTCCTGGGTCACGCCGGGCCGCAGATCGAGCACCGCGTCCACCGCGGCGTGGACCTCAACCATCAACTGTTCGAGTTCCGGGGTGCGCTCGAACACATCGGGACGCCGGGTGAAGGTGAAGCGCGGGTAGGGCGCGCCCTGCACCTCCGCGCCCAGCTCTACCCGCACCAGCCCCCGCACCACGATGCCACTGGCGCCGCCGGGAAGCAGGCCGGATTGCTCGATACGCGCCTCGACCCCCACATGGAAGAGCTGCTCGGCCAGCGGGGCGCCGCTCTCGGCATCGGGGCGCCGGGGCACGAGGAGCACCAGGCGGTCGCTCTTCAGCGCCGCCTCCGCGGCGGCTTCGTTCTCGCTGTCGAGGGTCAGGCTGATCACGATATAGGGAAAGACCACCGCGCCCTCGAGCGCAATCAACGGCAACGACTCGAGGACGGGCGGGGTTGTGGGGATTGATTGGTTGGCCTCACTCATAACTCCATGCTCCTGACACAGCGGAACCGGGTTCCGCGCTGCGATTATTATGGAATTGGCCGGTGGCGGTGTCAACGGCAGGAGGGCGCTCGCGGGGGGGTTCTAGCGCAATGTTAATAGATGGCGCCGCGCGCCGCCTCCGGCTGCCTGTGCTATCATCGCGCATCAACGATCACCGGGGCGCAGCCATCCAACATCCACAATCCACCATCCGAAATGGTATAATTCCTCCCTGGAGGAACGGAGCGATGCCCAAACCAATTGTCGCCATCGTTGGCCGGCCCAACGTTGGCAAATCAACGTTTTTCAACCGGCTCATCGGCGAACGCCGGGCGATTGTCGAAGACGTGCCGGGCACGACCCGCGACCGGCTCTATGGCGAGAGCTTCTGGAACGGTCGCGAGTTTACCGTGGTGGACACGGCGGGGCTGCTCTTCGGCCCCGAAGATCCCGGCCTGCCCGAGAGCGAACTGCACCGCCGCACCCGCGAACAGGCGCGCCACGCCATCGAAGAGGCCGATACGGTCGTCTTTCTGGTAGACGGGCGCGAAGGTCTGACCGCCGCCGACGCCGAAGTGGCCGAGATCCTGCGCCCCATGGCCAGACGGGTGGTGCTGGCGGTCAACAAGTGCGACAACCCCGAGCGCGCCCTCGACGCGGTCGAGTTCTACGCCCTCAACCTGGGCGACCCCATCCCCATGAGCGCCTTCCACGGCCTGGGCACCGGCGACGTGCTCGACCGGGTGGTCGAGACGTTCCCGGCCGTCGAGGCCGAGAGCGAGGAAGCGCCGCACCTGCGCGTGGCGATCGTCGGGCGGCCCAACGTGGGCAAGTCGAGCCTGCTCAACAAGCTGATCGGCGAGGAACGCAGCGTCGTCTCAAGCGTGCCGGGCACCACCCGCGACACGATTGACACCACGATCACGTTCGACGGCGAGCCGGTCACACTCATTGACACCGCCGGCATCAGACGCGCCGGGCGCATTCAGCCGGGGATCGAGAAGTACTCGGTGCTGCGCGCCCTGCGCGCCATCGAGCGCTGCGACGTGGCCCTCGTGTTGATTGACGCCACTGATGGCGTCACCGCTCAGGACACCCACATCGCCGGGATGGTGCTCGAGGCCAAAAAAGGCATCGCCCTGGTGGTGAACAAGTGGGATCTGATCGAGAAGGACAGCCACACCTACACCGCCTTCGAGCGCAAGGTGCGCGAGGCGTTCAAGTTCGTGGACTATGCGCCGATCGTGTTCATCTCGGCCCTCACCGGCCAGCGGGTGAGCCGGGTGCTGGAGGTGGCCCGGCAGATCGGGCGCAACCGCAAGCAGCGCGTGCCGACCGCCGAACTGAACCAGTTTCTCCGCGACGCCGTGCACCAGCAGCCGCCGATGGCCACTAAAAAGGGCGCGCATTTGCGGCTGTACTACGCCGTGCAGCCCCAGGTCGAGCCGCCGGTGTTCCTCTTCTTCGCCAACGACGGTTCGCTGGTTCACTGGTCATACGCGCGCTACCTGGAGAACCGGCTGCGCGAGCGCTACGGCTTCGAGGGCACGCCGATCGTGATCGTCTTCCGCTCGCGCGAGCAGAAAGACGCGTAGGCAGGTATCCGAGAGCGTTCCGGTGGGAAAAGCGGGCGCCCTCCCATGTCCCTCGATCCGGCAACATGCGCTACAATAGCTACACTGAAACGCCGTCTCGGTAGAGGTTGCGGGGGCCTGCGGCGCCTGGAACCTCCTCCGCCCACGGGAGGGTCCGGGCCGGCCTGGCCCGCGCGCAGGGGGCGGGGAAATCCGGTTTCCCCATCCTCTCACCCCGTGGGAGGGGGTGGGGCGGCGCAGCCCGCCCAACAACACCGCCCCCTCCCTGACCCTCCCCCGCTGGGGGAGCGAACCGGGCTCCTCCCCCCAGCGGGGGGAGGCTGGAAGGGGGAACCGGGTTTCCCCATCCTCTCACCCGGTGGGAGGGGGTGGAAGGGCTGCGCCCTCCCAGGAAGAACCTTTGTTTATCCCGTCGGTGTGCGGCGTAACCGCATGGACGGCTGAAGGTATCCCAACCGCAGAACACCAGGGAGCGTCAACGATGACCGAACGAGTCGCCATTGTCACCGGCAGCGCCAGCGGGATCGGCCGCGCAGTGGCCGAAAAGATGGCCGGGGCCGGCTATCAGGTTGTCGTGGTTGATCTGCCGAACAGCGAAGGGCAGCAAGTGGCCGAGAGCATTGGCGGACCATTCATCGGCGCGGACCTCTCCCGCCGCGATGAGTGCCGCCGGGTGGTTGATCAGACCCTGGCCCGCTTCGGGCGCGTGGATGTGCTGGTCAACAACGCAGGCTATCAACACATTGCCCCCATCGAGGAATTTCCCGAGGATCGCTGGGAACATATGCTCGCGGTCATGCTGACCGCGCCTTTTTTGCTTACCCGCTACGTCTGGCCGGGGATGAAGGAACGCGGCTGGGGCCGCATCATCAATATCGGTTCGCTCCACAGCCTGTTTGCCTCACCCTTCAAAAGCGCCTATATCTCGGCCAAGCACGGTCTCCTTGGCCTGACCCGCACCGCGGCCCTCGAAGGCGGGCCGTATGGCATTACCGTCAACCTGATCGCCCCCGCCTATGTGCGCACCCCCCTGGTCGAAAAGCAGATCGCCGATCAGGCGCGCACCCGTGGCATTCCCGAGAACGAAGTGATCGAGAAAGTGATGCTGGCGCCTACCGCCATCAAGCGCCTGATCGAACCCGCCGAAGTGGCCGAACTGGCGCTCTACCTCTGCTCCGACGCCGCATCGGGCATGACCGGCTCGGTCTACGAGATCGCCCTGGGATGGACGGCTGCGTGAGGCGCCGCTTCACCTGCGTGGTCAGAGCTATGGCAACGTCCTGGGGGCTGGCCCCAAAACCACCCGCCGGAGCGGTTACGCCACCCGACACCTCACCGTCGAAGACGGACGTTGCTCAAGCCCTGACGCGACCGTGGGGGAACCAGGTTCCCCCATATCCCCGCCCGCGGGAGGGTTTGTGGGGAAACCGGGTTTCCCCACGCCCCCGCCCGCAGGAGGGTTTGGGAGGGCTACGCCCTCAAGCAGGGGTATGGGGAAACCCGGTTTCCCCGCACCCCTCGCCGAGGGCTTATTATGTTCACCTCAACCCGACGGAACGAGGCGCCATGCGAGACGTGTTATGCCACACCCCCGGTCGCCCCTCTAGACAGGCCCCCGTATCATCGTGTAGACTAAAGCCATGATGCATCAAAAACACAAACTCACCATCCTGGCCGTCGTCGCCCACCCCGACGACACCGAGTTCGGCATTGCCGGTTCTGTCGCCCGCTGGACGGCCGAGGGCCACACGGTGATCTACTGCATCGTCACCGATGGCGCCGCCGGCTCCAACGAACCGTCCGTCGATCCGCAGACGCTGGTCGAGACGCGCCGCGCCGAACAGGTGGCCGCCGCGGCTGTGACCGGCGTTCACGATGTGCGCTTCCTCGGCTACCCCGATGGCTCGCTCCAGCCGACGCTGGAACTGCGCCGCGCCATTACCCGCCTCATCCGCGAGGTGCGACCCGACCGGGTGGTGTGCCAGGACCCGACAACCTACTTCTTAGGCCACAACTACATCAACCACCCCGACCACCGCGCCGTCGGCGAAGCCACCATCTACGCCGTCTTCCCCAGCGCCGAAACGCGCCATATCTTCCCGGAACTGCTGGCCGAGGGCCTGGAACCGCACAAGGTCTCCGAGGTGTATCTGGATCTGACCCTGCATCCCGACACCTATGTTGACATCAGTGATACGATTGACCGCAAGCTTACCGCGGTCGGCTGCCACCGCTCTCAGGTCGGCCCCGAAGCCATAGCTATGGTGCGCGAGTGGGCCGCCGAAGCGGGCGCCAGGGCCGGCTTCGCCTTCGCCGAAGCCTTCCGGGTGCTGCGCCTGGTAGAGCAATAGACCGCGTGGTAGGGCGATCACCCGATGCTACCCCGGCAGGTTATGACCACGCAGCGCATCCTGATCATCGAAGACGAACCGGAAATCGCCAACTACCTCCGCCGCGGGCTGGTGCTCGAAGGCTTTCAGGTGACCGTGGCCGCCGATGGCCCCACGGGGTTGGCCGCCGCCCGCGAGCTGCCGCACGACCTGGTCATCCTCGACCTGATGCTCCCCGGCATTGATGGGCTGGAAGTGGCCCGGCGCCTGCGCGCCGCCTCCGACGTGCCGATCATCATCCTCACCGCCCGCGACGCCGTGGCCGATCGGGTGCGCGGCCTGGAGAACGGCGCCGATGACTACCTGGTCAAGCCCTTCGCCTTCGAGGAACTGTTGGCGCGCATCCGCGTGCAGTTGCGCCGCCGCCAGGCCAGTTCGGGCAGCGACGTGCTCCGCTTCGGCAACCTGACCCTCGATACCGCCGCCCGCGAGTTGCGCATCGGCGAACGCCGGGTCGAGTTGACGGCCAAAGAGTACGACCTGCTGGAACTCTTCATGCGTCACCCAAACCAGGTGCTCACCCGCGAGGTGATCTACGACCGCGTCTGGGGCTACGACTTCGGGGGTGAGAGCAACATCATCGAGGTCTACGTGCGCTACCTGCGCCAGAAACTCGAGGCCCACGGCGAACCCCGCGTGATCCACACCGTGCGCGGCGCCGGCTACATTCTCCGCGAAGAGTAAGCTCATGACAGGACGTTCGCGGGGAAGGGGCGCGGGGAGGCCTGGCCTCCCCGCACTCTCCTTCCCCGCCCGCGGCGGCCAGACGGCCTGGCGCAACGCCCACTGCGCTCCCGCTGCGGGCAGGGAACTATCAGTTGTGACGGCGCAGGCCGGCTGCGCAGGAGCGTAGCCCGCGGCGTGAGCCGCCGGACGTGGGGGAACATGCAAGACGGGGCATGTTTCAAAACCTGCGGTTTGCGCCTGACCGTCTGGCGGAGAGGGGTGGAGGGGCCTGGCCCCTCCACGGCCACCCCGGTGGTCCGGGGTCAAGGCGAACGGTCACGTGCGTTTGAAACATGCCAGGACGGTACGTCACACCCGGTTGGGCCTTCACGATATCCGCAGGATTGCGATATTGTAATCTGCGATCCTTGGTCGTCACCTCGCTCCGGTGTTATGCTCATACGCCTGTGTCGGGTGTTCGAGCAACCCGCATCGCACCGGGGCCTGTATGTGTCTGCCCACCACCAGCCAGGCGCGTCGGCTGCGCCCCATCCTGGCCATCGGCGCCCTGATCGCGGCGGCGGTCGCGATGCTGTTCGCCCCTGGCTTCGCCCTGGTTCCGCTCCTGGTCACCGCCCTGGTGATCATCTGGGATCGCTGGGTCCTCGAGCGCGACTTGCGACGCCTGGCTGCCAGTGTGGCCAACACTGCGACCGGGGCCAAACTGGAGGTCACCGATGACGCCTGGGGCGAGTTGTGCCACGCCATCAACCGCCTGCGCCAGCAACGGCGCGCCGAACAACAACGCCAGCGCCTGCTCCCCGAACTTCCCGCCGTTGAGGAGTTGCTGGAAGCGGACCTGCCGCCCGAAGGGCGGCCCTGCGACGTTGCGGCGCTGGCCATCGCCCCCCCCGAGGGTTCGGCGCAAACGATGCGCCTGCGCGAAGCTGCCGCGCTCGCCGCTGCTAGCATGCGCGAGTACGACGCCCTGCTCACCCGCCCCGGCAAGCACCTGGTGATGATCTTTGGCGTCACGGGCCGGCAAGGCCCCGCGGCGATCCTGCGAAACGCGCGCCAGGCCGCCCGGACGATGCACGCCCACTGGACCCTCGACGCCGCGCGGCGGCCGCGCCTCGCGCTGTCCAGCGGCCAGGTTCGCGTGATGTCGCTTCCCGGTCTGGGCCTTACGGTCATCGGCCCTCCCATTGATCAGGCCCTCGCCCTGCTCGACCTGGCCGACGAGGACCTGCTGCTGTGCAACGAAGAGACCTACCTGACCCTGCGCCGCCTCGGCCAGGTGCCGGCCCCCCTTGCCAGCCAGCGCCCCGTCGCCGGCGAAGGGCACTCCGGCGCCTACGCCATCCCCCTCTGACACGCCGGTGTCCTGACGTAAACACGGGGGAACCAGGTTCCCCCATCCCCCCGCCCGCAAGAGGGTCTGGGAGGGCTACGCCCTCACGCAGGGATGTGGGGAAACCAGGTTTCCCCACGCCCCTGCCCACGGGAGGATCTGGGAGGGCGCAGCCCTTCCAGGAACAACCGTATGTTCATCGCGGCGTGGTGCGGCGGAGCCGCATGGAGGACTGAGGTGACCATCGTGCGCCGGGTTCAGCCCCCCTCCCAGCCTCCCCCCGCCGGGGGGAGGCGCCGGGTTCCCGCCCCCAACAGGGGAGGGTCAGGGCAGGGGCGGTCACCGTGCCCGCGGAGCCGCGATGCGGGCGGGACGCCCGCGCTCCCAGGGCATGGTCATCGCGGCGTGGTGCGCTATGCGCATGACCGTCTCACGTGACCATGGGGAAACCGGGTTTCCCCATCCCCCCGCCCGCGGGAAGGTGAGGGCGCAGCCCGTGCGCAGGGGTGTGGGGTAACCCGGATGCCCCCAGCCCCCCGCCCGCGGGAAGGTGAGGGCTACGCCCTCACGCCAGGATCTGGGGAAACCGGCGTTCCGCACGCCCCTGCCCGCGGGAGGGTCTGGCCCTCACGCAGGGGGATGGGGGAACCGGGGTTCTCCACATTCCCCTGCGGATGCGGGCCGGAGGCCCGCGCACCCAGGCCGCCGCCCGCGGGAGGGTGTGGGCGGGCTGCGCCCGCCCAGGAACAACCTTACATTTCCGCTTTGCGGGTAGCGGGGCCCGGGAAGGCGCAGCCCCCCAACGCGCGCCACCGGCGCGTTTAGCGCGTCAGCATGCCCTGCGCAGTGGTACACCCTTGCGTTTTGATCTTGCGCGGCGTATAATATCAACGGTTGATCAATACACCTTCCGGGCTTCGTCTTCGGGTCCCTCACGTTGAGCAAGGACGGCGGATGGAAGAATCGAAAGGGATTGCCGCAGAGTCCGGGGCGTCTTTCTCGCCGAACCACGATGAGAATGGATCCACGTCCGAAGCTGAGGATATGGCCCTGATGGAGCAATACCTCAGGGACCCTGCGCACGAGTACCGCAATCTTAAGTATGGCGACACGGTCGACGGCAAGATCATGCGCGTCGACCGTGATGAGATTCTTGTTGACATCGGCGCCAAGGCTGAGGGGGTGGTCCCGGCCCGCGAGATGCAGTCCCTCGCGCCCGAAGATCGCGCCGCGCTCAAGGTCGGCGACACGCTGCTGGTCTTCGTCGTGCAGTCCGAGGATAAAGAAGGGCGCGCAATTCTTTCGATCGACAAAGCGCGACAGGAACGGAGCTGGCGGGCGCTGCAGGCCGCCTATGAGCGCGGTGAGGTGATCAAGGCGCGGGTTGTGAATTACAACAAAGGCGGGCTGCTGGTGAACCTCGACGGCGTGCGCGGTTTCGTGCCCGCCTCGCAAGTCTCGGGCATCAGCCGCGGGCCCGACACCCAGAAACAGTCCGATATGGCCAAAATGGTCAATACGGAACTGCCGCTCAAGGTGATTGAAATCAACCGCAACCGCAATCGGCTCATTCTCTCCGAACGGCAGGCGCTGCAGGAGTCGCGCGAGTTGAAGAAAGATGAGCTGCTGTCCCGCCTCCGCGAGGGTGATGTGCGGACAGGGGTGGTCAGTTCGGTGTGCGACTTCGGCGCATTTGTTGACATCGGCGGCGCCGATGGTCTCGTGCATTTGTCGGAGATCTCATGGAGCCGGGTTAAGCATCCCTCAGAGGTCCTGAAGGTCGGCGATACGGTTCAGGTCTATATTTTGAGTATTGATCACGAACGCAAGCGGATTGCCCTCTCGATAAAACGAACCCAGAGCGAACCCTGGACCCGCGCGGGCGAGAGGTACCACCTCGGCCAGATCGTGGAAGGCACGATCACCCAGATCACCTCCTTCGGCGCCTTCGCACGGATCGAGGATGGCATCGAAGGTCTGATCCATGTCTCGGAGATGGGCGATGAGCGCATCCAGAACCCCAGAGATGTTCTGACCGAAGGACAGACCGTTCGGGCGCGCATTATTCGGATTGACCCGGCACGCAAGCGCATGGGGCTTAGCCTTCGCCTCAACCCCGACGTGAGCGAGGAAGCTGACGCCGAGGAGCCGATGGATACGTCTTCCTGACGCAATGAGGCGCCGCTCCGCGGCGTGGCGCAGGAGCCTGGGAAGCGGCAACCTCCCGGTGCCCCAACCATCC
>DAOTYR010000308.1:0-2730 GCA_034434655.1 Chloroflexaceae bacterium | reverse complement strand
GGCCATAAACTGGGCCGCGCCCTTCAGCGCGAGCACCTTGGTGATCGCCGCCGTCAGGGTCGTCTTGCCGTGGTCCACGTGTCCGATCGTCCCGATGTTGACGTGCGGCTTGGTCCGCTCAAATTTCTGCTTGGCCACTCCTCTGCTCCTTAAGCTCTCAAAAAAACGCACCGCTCGTGCCGGCTTTTCCGGCACGAGCATGCGAGCGCGGCACGCTTTCGGCCACGTCACGTCTGGAGCCTACGACGGGACTCGAACCCGTGACCTCGTCTTTACCAAAGACGTGCTCTACCGACTGAGCTACGTAGGCATGTGGCGAAGCGACCATTCAAGCGAGCGAAGACATGTGCATGCCTGGCGAAGCGATGCGCAAGCTTCTCCGCTTTATGCTCACTTCCTGATTGGTGGGCCGGGCAGGATTCGAACCTGCGAAGGCGTTAGCCAGCGATTTTACAGACCGCCCCGTTTGGCCACTTCGGTACCGACCCGTGTCACCTGGAGCCGACGCAGGGACTTGAACCCTGAACCGACGGTTTACAAAACCGTTGCTCTGCCAATTGAGCTACGCCGGCAACGGGCGCGCCGCAGCGCACTGGTGTTCAGCCTGCTTATTGTAGCATGGACGGGCGCTGTGTGCAAATGAGCTCGCGTACCTGTTGACACCTGGGGCAACCCACGCGCCTGCGAGCGCGAGCGGGACGCCTGCGCTCGCATCTTTGCGGGCAAGCTGCCCGCGCTCCCAGGAAGCATGTGCCCCCGTACCCGTATGCGGTGTTGCCCTTGCGGCGCGCGGGCAAACCCTGCTATGATGAAATGAAACTCCGGAGCATGAAGAGAACGTGAGGGTATGGATCTCCTGCGTCGCCTGCTGGGTGGCCGTGGACAGCGTGGCCCGGCCGACAATGCTTTGCACCTCTACGTGCGTTGCGGTCGCTGCGGCGCTCCGGTGCACGTGCGCATTCATCTGCTGAATGACCTGACGGTCGAATACGACGACAACGAACAGGTCAGCGGCTATCGCCTGCGCAAGGAGATCATGGACGCGCGCTGTTTCCGGTTGATCTATGCCGAACTGACCTTCGATCCCCACCGTCGTGAAGTGAGCCGCTCGATCGAGGGCGGCGAGTTTATCAGCCAGGAAGACTACGCGCGCCTCAGCGCGCCTTCCGCCGGAGCCTCGTAAGCATGTCTATCACCTTTGTTGTTTCGCTGGCCGTGAGCGCCATCCTCGGGGTCATCGGCGGGGCGGCGTTCCGCTGGACCTTTCCAGAACAGGCCTGGAACATTTTCGTTGCCACCTTTCTGTGGACGCTGATGTCCGCCGCGGGCACGGCCATCGCCCGCTATTCGCTGGAGCGCGTGCGTCGCGGCCAGTGGCGCCGGGGGCTGTGGATCGCCAATATCCAGACCTTTCCCCTGACCACGGCCTTTCTCATCACCTCCGCGCTGGTCTCGGCGGGAAAGATCTTCGTTCCCGAGTTGCTGCCCATCCTCTACGGCTGCACCCTCGTGGTGGCCCTTACCGTCGCGATCATGGGTGTGCTGGCTTCGCCGTATCGGAAGTAGCACCGCGTATGGGCCTGGTCCAGAAGCGGCCATGGCAGTTTGACCGTTGCTCCACACCGGTCCACAGTTCTACAGACCGGTAAGCGTTCACATTTCTAGCCCGCGCAGGCGGGCTTCGCATGGTCTTTGAATACATCATCCGCTCTAGCCCGCGCAGGCGGGCTTCGCATCCCGTAGCCGAGGGCTTCAGCCCCACGGCCAGCCCGATATACCGAATTAATTTCTCAAAGACCATGCATGCCATAGCCGAGGGCCTATGTTCACCTCAGCCGTCCATGCGGCTCCGCCGCACAACGCCGCAATGAACATAAGGTTCTTCTTGGGAGGGCTACGCCCTCCCAACCCCTCCCGCGGGTGGGGGCATGGGGAAACCGGGTTTCCCCATGCCCCTGCCCCAGCAGCTTATTTTCACGTTAGCCGTCCATGCGGCTCCGCCGCACACCAACGGGATGAAAATAATTTCTCGGGAGGGCTGCGCCCTCCCAAACCCTCCCAGGGGCCGGGGCCTGGGTGCGCGGGCCTCCGGCCCGCGTCCGCTGAGGTATGGGGAAACCCGGTTTCCCCACCCCCCTCGCCGAGGGCTTATTTTCACGTTATTCGTCCATGCGGCTGCGCCGCACAACGCCGCAATGAACATGAGTTTGTTCTTGGGAGAGCTGCGCCCTCCCAGACCCTCCCGCGGGCGGGGGCGTGGGGAAACCCGGTTTCCCCACACCCCTCTTCGAGAACCTATGTTCACGTTAGACCCCCATGCATGCGGCTCGCGCCGCACCCCGACGGGATGAACATACGATTGTTCCTGGGATGGCTGCGCCCTCCCAGACCCTCCCACCGGGTGGGGGATGGGGAACCCCGGTTTCCCCACACCCCTGCGTCTGGGCTGCGCCCTCCCAAACCCTCCCGCGGGCGGGGGTATGGGGGAACCGGGTTCCCCCATGTTCACGTCAGGTGCGTTTGAACCACGCCTATGGCGCTGCTGTCGCTGGCTGAACTAGTGGCCCTGCGCGAGACCTGGCGGGCCGGCGGGTTGCGCCTGGTGCTGACCAATGGCGTCTTCGACGTGCTCCATGCCGGGCACGTCAGGTACCTGGAACAGGCGCGCGCCCTTGGCGACGTGCTGGTGGTGGCGCTCAACTCCGACGCTTCGACCCGGGCGATCAAAGG
>DAOTYR010000307.1:0-2351 GCA_034434655.1 Chloroflexaceae bacterium | reverse complement strand
CGGTGCGGCCTTTTGATTATACCGCAACCATAACAGTACCCGTCAGAGTTCCCTGGTTGCCCCATAGCCGGTATGCTACAATACAGTGAAAACGTGCCTGACGTGAACATAGGCCCCAGGAGTGTGGGGAAACCGGGTTTCCCCATCCCTCAGCGGACGCGGGCCAGAGGCCCGCGCACCCAGGCCCCGGCCCCTGGGAGGGTTTGGGAGGGCGCAGCCCTCCCAAGAACAACCGTATGTTCATTGCGGCGTTGTGCGGCGGAGCCGCATGGACGGCTAACGTGAACATAAGCCCCTGGCGAGGGGGGTGGGGAAACCGGGTTTCCCCATCCCTCAGCGGACGCGGGCCGGAGGCCCGCGCACCCAGGCCCCGGCCCCTGGGAGGGTTTGGGAGGGCGTAGCCCTCCCAAGAAGAACCTATGTTCATCCTGTCGTTGTGCGGCGCAGCCGCATAGACGGCTGATGCGGACATGGTTCGCAATCCCGGCGGTTGCGATCATTCTGCGGAGGAACGCTATGCAGCGCAGCGAACGAGGCGGCGGCGGCTGGATCGGCTGGCTCATCTTCTTCTTGCTGATCTTCGGTTTCCGATTTTTGCCTCCGGTCGCCAACTGGCTCACCCAGGTCACCGGTATCACGATCACCGTGCCGATGCTGATCATTGCCTTCACCGTCCTCGCGGTCGTGGCGAGCATCGGCAGTTCCCTCGCGCGCGCTGCGGGGCGAGCGGGCAACGCGGGCCAGCCGCCCGGTATGCCACCATCGCTGCCCGTGCCTCCGCAGCCGTCGGCCCCGCCCAAACCCGCCTCGTCGCCCTGGCCCCCCACGCCACCGTCCACGAGTCTCCCCCGCGCCCGCCTGCCCAGCGGGCAGGAACAACTGCCTAAACCACCCCGTTTCGAGCCGATCATCGATCCGCGCATTCTCGCCGCCGGGATCGCCGGTCTGCTCATCCTGGGAGCGGTGGCCCTGTACGTCCTTGTCGTGGCTGGCGCCCTGCCCTGAGCCGCCCTGGAGCCATCGCGCATCCGCTATGAATGCCTACGACATGCTGGCCCGTTACTACGACGCCGATCTCCGCGATCACCACGAGGATCTGCCCTTTCTCCGCGAGATGGCGCGGCGCGCCGATGGTCCGTTGCTCGAGTTGATGTGCGGCACGGGGCGCCTGTTGCTGCCCCTGGCCGAGGCGGGCTTCACTATCACCGGCGTTGACAGCTCGCCGGCGATGCTGGCCGTCGCCCGCGCCCATGTCGAAGAAGCCGGCCTGGGGGACCGGATCACGCTCGTTCAGGGCGATGTGCGCGATGTCACCCTGCCCGCCGGGGCCTTCGGCCTGGCCTTCGTCGCCGTCAATTCGTTCATGCACCTCGAAACCGTGCGCGACCAACTGGCCTGTCTGACCAATGTCCGGGGGGCCTTGCGGCGTCAGGGCCTGCTGATCCTTGACCTGTTCAACCCCAATCCTGCCGAGATCCTCCGCGAGGATAACCGCCTGGTGCTGGAACGCGAGTACCAGCTTGACGGGCGGCACGTGCAGAAGTTCGTGGCCATTGACAGCGACGCCGCGGCACAAATCAGTCGCGTGACCTTGCTCTACGACGAAACTGATGCCGAGGGGTGCGTCACCCGCCGCACGACTCGCTTCGTCCTGCGCTGGTTCTATCGCTTCGAGATCGAGCATCTCCTCGCCCGCGCCGGCTTTATGACGCGCGCGGTCTACGGTTCCTACGACCTGGCCGGGTACGAGAGCGCCAGCCCGCGTATGATCGTCGTGGCCTCGCCTGCCCGCTGAGACCTGGTGCGTAGAGTTGCACCGTTCGCAGCGTTCTGCCCCCCTCCCGGCCTCTCCTCGCCGGGGGGAGACGCCGGGTTCCCTCCCCCAGCGGGAGAAGGTCAGGGAGGGTGCGGTTCGATACGCGACGGGAGCATGCCGCATAGCCCTGCTGAGACCATGCCACCCGGTCTGGCTGCGCGGCCGTTCCTGGTCACCGCTGGGTGGCGGTGCGCAGGGCATAGCCCTCTCGGAAACAACACGAACTGTTGACCCCCACAAAGCGGCAACGGCTGCTCGTTATGAGCAGCCGTGGGGGAGGAAGGGAGGCGGTGTGAGTTGGTGGAGGATTGGCTGTCCTGGGCGCCGACCACCGCAAATCGCGCGTCCCATAAAAGCCATGCGCAGTATAGGCCATCCAGGTTAGAGCCGGATTAATCCTCTATTAGATGTTTGTTAATTTTCCCACAAAGCTGGCTGAGCAGCGTTCGCTGCAGCCCTTCCAGGAACAACCCTTTTTTCACCTTGTTGGTGTGCGGCGCAGCCGCCTGGGGCCTGACGTGACCATGGGGGAACC
>DAOTYR010000306.1:0-14703 GCA_034434655.1 Chloroflexaceae bacterium | reverse complement strand
TTCGAGTGTCTCTGGCGCATCATCGGCGCGATCCGCGTCTACCGCCAGCTCGGCACGGCGCAGGCCGAAGCGGTGTGCGGCGCGCTCTTCAGCGGCCACCTGATCGGCATGGCGTGGCGCGAGGCGCTCGACGCGGGTCTGGCCGACACCCTGGCCGACCAGCTCCAGGTGCTCACCCGCGACGAACAGCGAATCCTGCTGGCCTACCTCGATCACGCGGGCGACGGCAGGCGCTTCGCCGAGCGGGCGCGCCAGATCATCGGGGGCCTGCCACAGGCCCGCCAGCAGGCCCATCTGGCCCATCTGCGCAGCGCCGATCGGGGGCCGGAGGGCGACGCCATCGATGAGGCGGACGTTGCCCGGCTCAGTGAGGCCCAGCTCGGGCGGATCTTCGCGCTCGGCGAGCCCCTGGTCGTGGATGGGCGCGGGTTGTTCGCGCAGCGCGTCCGGGCTTTTGAGGGATGAGGGATGAGGGATGAGGGATGAGGGAGGAGGGAGGAGGGAGGAGGGAGGAGGGAGGGAGGAGGAGGGAGGAGGGAGGGAGGAGGAGGGAGGGGGGAGGAGGGATGAAGGATGAGGGAGGAGGGATGAGGGAGGAAGAGTCGCCGTTGCGGCAGCGCACGAAAGCTTACGCGCTGCGGATCATAAAGCTCTATACCGCGCTACCGAGAGCGGAGCAGGCTCAGGTGATCGGTCATCAACTCCTGCGCTCGGGCACCTCGGTCGGCGCGAACTATCGAGAGGGCTATCGTGCCCGCAGCGACGCCGAGATGGCTGCGAAATTCAGCATCTGCATTCAGGAGCTCGACGAAACTGCGTACTGGCTTGAACTCCTCATCGAGGCCGGTCTGGTCGCCGAGTCACTGCTCGCGCCGCTCCTTGATGAAACAAACCAGCTCATCGCAATGTTCACCTCCGCCGTCCGCAAGCTCCGACGTAAGAATGATCAGGGTAAGCAGCAATGATCCCCTCATCCCTCATCCCTCATCCCTCCTCCCTCCTCCACGAGGCGTTCAGCGCCATGCAGGCGCGCCTGGTGAGCCTGCTGCTGCGCTACGACGAGGCTGGCTTCGGGCGGCAGATTGGCGTCAGGGCGGGCCATGGCGCCGGGCGGAAGGATGCTGCGCTCCAGCGCTACCGTGACCTGGGCGCAGTCTTCGCCCTGCGCGACGAACTGTTCGAGGACATCGTGCCGCGCATCGTGCGCCGGCTGAGCTTCGAATCGCCGCGCAGGCTGGTCGTCGAGGAGCCGCCGGCGCGGGGGCGGATCGACTGGGAGCGCAGCACCGATGCGGCCTGGGCCGAGCGCCCCGGCGAGGCGCCGCTGCTGCTCCACACCCGGCAGCGCCGGCGCGACTTTGCGACCCCCGAGAACCTGCTGGCCGTCGTGACGCTGCTGGAGTATCAGGCCGAGGCGCGGCGTTTGCTCTGGGACGAGCAACTGACTGCCGGGAGCGCGGCCCTGCGCCACCCGCTCAACGAGCTGGCCGAGCGTTGCGAGCGCGAGCTGGCCTTCCCGCAGTTCGCGGGCATCAGGAGCCAGGCGCAGTTCATCCTCGACGGCGCGCAGGGCGGGGCCGAGGCCCTCGAGCGCCAGGTGCAGGAGCGGCTCATCCCCGGCGGCAACAGCGCCTACGAGGACCTCATAGCCTGGCGGGCGCGGCTCCGTGGGCTGCGCCTGCTGCAGCGGGACGCGCTCGCCGCCGATGAGGCCCTCGGCGCCGACCCGGAGCGCGACAACTATCTCTACCAGATCTGGATCTTTTTCGAACTGGCCGACCTGCTCCAGAGCCAGGGCCGGCTTGAGCGGCTGGATGCGCGCCCGGGCCAGATGGCCCTGCGCTTCCGCTGGGGCGAGCCAGGCGATGAGCGTGGCTACGAACTGCGCCACGACCAGGGCGTGCCGATCCCGCCGGCCCGTTGGGGATCGCGGCCCATCAAGAAATACGCCGTGCCGGGGGTGCGGCCCGACTTCTATCTCTGGCGCGTCGAGCCGCCGCCGGTGCGGGTCGAGCACAACGGCGAATGGTACTGGCGCGAGCCGGGCGAGGTATGGGATGCCAAGTACTACCGCGAGCGCGAGCACCCATCGGTGCCGTCGTCGTCGGTGAAGCGCATGATCGCCGACCTGGCCCTGCTCGGCGAAGAGCGCGGCACGCTGCTCTTCGCCTTCCTGGCGGGCGGCGACGCTGCGGAGCGCTACCAGATCAGCCCGGCCGACCGCGATCAGCCGCTTGTGCCCGACCAGCAGGTCATCATTCAGCCCCTCCGTCCGGACACCGAGCTTCGCGGCGTGCGCGCGACCCTGACCGCGCTGCTCGACGGCGCCCATGCCCGGCTCCGCGAGCCCCGCATCCCGCGCTGCCAGGGCGTCTTCCTCGACAGTATGAGCCTGGCCGAGCGCGGAGCGCTGCTCGGCCGGCGCGGCGAGCGCCTCGCCCCGGACGACCTGCTGGTCTGCCCCAAGCCGCACATCGGCCCATGGCGCGTCGACCTGGTGAGCCGGGCGGCGCACTGCTGCCGCGATGGCAGCCTGTGCCACATCATCGGGCAAGCCGGAGCGGCGCCGCCGCTGCGGCCGCCGCGCACCCCGAGCGAACTGCTCACAGAGCTGGATCGCCTGTTCGCGCCGGGCGATCCGGACACCCTCGACGACGAGGCGGTCGAGGCGGTGATCGCGCGCATCGAGGGGTTGAGCCGTCGCTTCGCCGAGATCACCGGCGCGGTGCAGGACCTGGGGCGCTACGAGGCAAAGCTGGGCGACATCGGGCTTGATCGCACCCTGCACCTGCTTGGCCCCGGCGAGCGCGAGTCACTGGCCCTGGCCATCTACCTGCGCGACCAGCTCGACGAGGTGCAGGCCGGCGACTACTCGGCCCCGGTGATCCACGTCGCGCGGGTCCTGGAGCGCGAGCTACAGCGGCGCATCCTGGCGGTTCCAGGCGTCAGCGGCAGTGATTTTCCGCATGGCAAGCCGACGCTGGGCGCGTTAGGCGGAGTGCGGCGGAAGGACCCGCAGCTCTGGGGCCGGATCGCGAGCCACCTGGCTCAGATCTGGGCCGGCCAGGTCGATCCGGACGATGCCACATTCGTGGTCACCGTCGAGCAGTTTATCGCCGAGGTCGAGCACCTGGTACGGGTACGCAACCAGGCGGCGCACACCACCCCGATCCCCCGGGACCGCTTCCGCGGCATCCTGCGCGCGGTGTGCGGCGGCGGCCCGCTGCGCGTTGGCGCGCTGAACGTGCTGCTGACCGCGTGGCCGGCATCGTAGGCGCGTGTGCGCGCGTCCCGGAAAACTGCGCACGAGTTAACAACTAGCTGTGCACATTTGAGCACTTGATTTGGATTATACTTTAGTCAGATGAGAGTCCGGTTATCCAAATCTGATCTTCTGTTCGGTTATCGTAGCATCCAGGACTTAGAATAACGATGGTGCTACGTGCTACCCTGAAAGGCTGCTCAGTTACAGGACTTACGCGGTGGCGTCCTGGTGGGGAGGGGTGGAGGGCCACAGGCCCTCCAAAAACCGGTTGTTTTCCGCCCGCGGCGGGAGGGCCGTGGGTGTTGCGCCAGGCCGCCTGGCCGCCGCGGGCGGGAAATGGGGTTTGGGGGGTGGCGAAGCCCCCCCGCACCCCTCCACCGCGTACGTCCTGTCAGTTACTCGTCCTAGCTGTTGAGCGTCGCCAACAATGGTTAAGGTTACTACTACTCCTGCCCGTGAACTCCAGACCTCATTGCACACCTTCGAGCAGCGCTTCGCTCGTGAGATCTCGAA
Organism: Chloroflexaceae bacterium; assembly: GCA_034434655.1. Lineage (GTDB taxonomy): Bacteria > Chloroflexota > Chloroflexia > Chloroflexales > Chloroflexaceae > JACAEO01. Next base: position 10,925 of record DAOTYR010000306.1, on the reverse strand, counting down.
CGTGGTGCTGCTCGGTGAGCTCCCGCTGACCCCTGAGCTTGTCACTGATCTCGCCGACGTCATCCGTGGCCTGGTGCGCAGACAGGGTTTTGCAGAAGCAACGCGGATCCTCACCCAGCGCTACCCTTGCACGCTCGCAGTGTACCTGGTCGCCCACGGGATCTACCGGTATCGGGGTGGAAACTATTGGCCTGAGATCGTCGAAGTGATGGGCAGTGAAGCGGTGAGAGAGTGGGGGGCTTTCTTTCGGACCTTTCTTCAACAGCGCGGGCTCCCGGTTTTCCAGGATCTCGGCGGTCACACCAATCTCACGCCTATTCTTACCCATGGGGGAATCCCCGATTACAGCCTGCCCGACTTCTTCCAACACGTGCTGGAGCCCCTCGCCGATGCGCTGGAAAGCTCTGACACAGACATCGAAGACTCCATTCTTGAAGCCCTCGCTGAACTAGCTCGCCGCGCTCCGGCCGACCGCCCGATCGAGCGCTTTCTCGCCAACGGGGGGGCGGTAGCGCGAGATTTCGTCGCACGTGCTGTAGAACTTGCGCGACTTGTCAGAGAGGGCCATGCAGCGCCCGATCCCGCCGCAGTGGGTCTTCCTGCCCGGGTTGTCGCGCACTACGTACAGTGGGCCGCATCTCGTACCCACAGGCGTTCATCCTCGACCTGGCGGCCGAGGCGCCCAGAGCTCTGGTTCGACCCCTGGGGCGATGGCCTGGTAGTGGAGTTTCCTGCGCAACAACTGCCCGAGGGTCCCCAACCGGCTATTCGCTGGCGTGTTGAAACCGACGGCGCCGTATGGACACGAAAGGTCGCAGTTGCGCCTGTAGGTGCCGCATGGGAGACGATGCCTGATCGGCTTGCGGTCGGACCAACGACCTGTGGCTATACTATTGTCTTTAGTGATGGACGTGGCTTCTCACATACCTGGACGATCGCTACGTGGCACGATTCCTTTCCGCTCCTCGCATTCGACCCCGAGAGCGGATCCTACGTGCGAACCCCTCGTGGCCTGCCGGCCCGCCCCTTGTGGCTACTCGTCCGTCGCGCCGACAAGCTGGAGGTTGTTGGCGGGCAGCGAGTCAGTGTGCTACCCACACCTGGGGGTGAGTGGGGCGCGTATCGCCTGGAACACTGGGACCTCTGTCAGGCGCGACGCGTGCATGTGGGGGCATGCGAGATTCCGGTGCTGCCGGACGAGAACGCATTTCGGCCGCAACTGCGAGGCGGAGTATTGATCAATCTTGGGCTGCGCACGGGAGATTTGCCCGTCTACGAGGGGCACCAGCCGGATCTGATCATTCCCATCCCCCCTCAGCGCAGCCCAGAACAGGAACTGGACCGGTGGAAGCTGAGCCTGATCAGTAACGATCTCAGCATACACCAGCAGGTTCCGCTCTCTGAGCTCATGTACGCCGTCCAGGTGATGGACGGTCATCTGCGGATTGAACTTGCTCGACTCACCACCGAAACGTTTGGACGCTTTGCGGTGATCCTCAGAGGGCCACTTGGACGAGACAGCAGCTTTCACTTTGGGCTCGTCCCGCGCCTCGCTGTCGAGGGTGTCGGCCGTATACGAGTCGCCGACACGTCTGGCGCCCTTCCACCCGGTGTCCTGCGTATTAAGACCGATCCCTCGCTGACGGTTGTCAGCAATGATCGGTTGCTCCAGGTAACCTGCGAGGCTGAGGGATCTTTCACTGTCGTTGCCCCCGCAGAGATGACTCTCGCGCGACTTAGCCTCCGAAAGCGGGCCAACCAGCGCCAGGAATTGCCGTTAACCCTACCCCTTCCGCTCCTCCACTGGTCTGTGACAGGGTTGGGAGATGGATGGTCTACTAACCCGATTCGCTGCCCTCAAGCCTGGTTTGACCAGTTGGAGATACCCGAACTTCATGTCCGGCTCGAGCCGGCGCTCCAGTTTTCGACAACCCCCAAAGCTAGCCTCGTGATCAGCGACCCGGAAGGTCGTTTAGCGCAACGCCTTCGCGCGAAGGGTGATGCCGGGCGCGGGTGGAGTTTTGCGCTCCGTGAAGCCCTGGACACAGTCCGGAGCAGCGACGCGCCACAGCTTCATGGGCGGTTTGAGATGACTAATCTCCCAGCAGGGCAGCATCCAATGATCGTGCCTGTCCTGCGCATTGTGCAGGATCTCGACGTTTCTGATCTCCGAGTTGTTCTGCTTGAGCGAGGCGGGAACTGGAATCTCAACGTCACCTGGAATCAGGGCCGTCGGGTACGCGGCCGGACGCTCCTCTTCTGGCCGCTTTGGCGCCCCTGGCTCGCACCAATTCATGTGCCGATCCCAGATGGCGTCAGCGATCACTATGAAGGGCATCTGCTCCGCACCGATCTGCCCCCTGGACGCTACCGGGCCGAGCTAGCCATCGTCGATCCCTGGTCATCGGCGGAACGGCTGCGGCCAGCGCCCTGGACAGAAGGAACCTTCGATGTTGTAGCCGGGGAGCACGCGGCCCGGGCGCTGGCCACAATATCAGATGATGCGCGCGGAGCACTCACGGCGCTTCTTTCGGCCCCTGATGCTGGTGCACTCCTGAGGGCGGCACAACGACTCGCTCTGGCACCAGTCGAGCCACACACAGCTAAAGACTTGCTTTCTACATTAGCTGTCCTCAGCGAGGACCCTGACCGAGCCGCATTGCTGCAAGATCCGGCGTGGGAGGCCTGGCCCAGTTTACGCGCACTGGCACAACGTATCGGCGTTGAACTCCTACTCGCAACGCTCCAGAATCCAGAACGCTTCTCTATGGATACATGGGCAGCACTTCTGCGCTGCCTCACTCTCCTTCATCCTGATGTTGCTGCTGCCGTCGAATCGGTACGACGCACCGGTATGGTCCTGGCGACGCATCTCGATCGGATCACGCAGCTAGCTGATGCAACCGCGACAGCCCGAGCTTCCCTGCTCTCATGGCTTGACGATCAAGGCGTTTTGGTCGTAGAGCACGGTAATGAGGCCAGCCAGCACTCGCACAGCAATGTCGACCCGCCGGTGCCGCCTATCCCAGAAGCACTCCTGCGAGACTCGTTCGGCTGCTATCTCTATCAGATCGGGCAGATCCCGCTCCTGCAAGACGACGAGGAGTTGCGCCTGGCACGACTTGTCACCGATGGGGTACAGGCAGAGTTACAGCTACGGAAAGCCACCCACGATCTGCGCCGCGCGACGGCGCTTCGCCAGGCAGTCGTGGCAGGATCCGAAGCGCGGCATAGATTGATCACTTCCAACCTGCGTCTTGTAGTGAGCCTGGTGAAGCGATATCGCGGCCGCGGCCTCGACGATCTTGATCTCATCCAGGAGGGCAATCTCGGGCTGATGCGGGCAGTGGAAAAGTTCGACCACACCAAAGGATTTCGCTTCTCGACCTATGCGACGTGGTGGATCAAACAGGCGCTTTCACGAGCAACCGCTGACCAGGGGCGCCTGATTCGGCTCCCAGTTCACCTGCACGAACAGATCACGCGGATGTATGCCGTTCAACGACAGCTTGCCCAACAGCTACACCGTGAGCCAACCGAGCGAGAGCTGGCGGGCGCAATGGGTGTCAGTGAGCGCAAGGTCATAGCGCTGCTCGGGTTCGCGCAGGATCCCGTGTCGCTTGAAACGCCTGTAGGTGAGGAGGAAGACTCAACGCTGGGCGACATGATCGCTGACCCGTGCGCCGCGCCATTCGACGAGGACCTTATCGCAGAGAACCTGCAAATGGAAGCCGCTTTGAGCCACCTTAGCGAGCGCGAACGACGAGTGCTCCGTCTCCGCTACGGCCTCCGTGATGGGAAGGAACGCACCCTCGAAGAAGTGGGACGGTCCTTCGGTGTAACGCGAGAACGCATTCGCCAGATCGAATGTAGAGGGCTCAGACGCCTGAAGCATCTCCTCATCTCTCAAAGCCTTCGGCAGTGTGTAACCATCAAGCCTGAGGCGGAGCCGAAGACTTCAGAAGCACAGCCCGGAGACTTGCAACAGGAAAGAAGGTCGGCGACGGCAGTGGCAGCACCAGACTCTTCCCGACGTGGCCCAGGGCGCCCTCGATAAAGACGTTCGGATGCCAGCTCGCCAGAACAATCAGCACAAGGAGCCTGCGCGTCGCAAGGGCACGAAGTGCCCGACCAGGCGGTCACATGTTAAGGGAGGCCGTTGATGAGCAAGCTTCACCCATTGCACACGACTACGCATATTCGTGACACTTATTTGCGTTACTTATCAACGACCTACCCATTCCGCGATCCGCGGCTTCGGGAAGCATTCATGACAGCGATCTCGGACCGAGAGCGCCTGGTCAAAGGCCCCTTGCTTGAAGCCTCCCCGCCATTCGAGCGCGGTCGCACGATTGAGCAGCTTGTCGCAGCCGGCGTGCTGCATCCGCTTTTTCGGGAGCTTTGCTCTGAGGCGCTGCCCCGGGACCGACCCCTGCACCTCCACCAGGATCAAGCTGTAACCCATGTGGTGCAGCGAGGCAGAAACGTCATCGTCGCAACGGGAACCGGCTCTGGGAAAACTGAGAGCTTCCTCCTCCCTATCTTCGATGCGCTTTTGCGGGAGCACGCAGCAGGTACTCTTGCCGAGCCCGGAGTGCGCGCATTGTTGCTGTATCCGATGAATGCCCTCGCCAACGATCAGCTCAAGCGCCTCCGTCACGTGCTCAAAGCATTCCCCGCAATCACCTTCGGTCGCTACACAGGTGAGACCGAAGAGCAGTATGAGCAGGCCCGCGAGCGCTTCTATGCGCAATTTCCTGGCGAACAACCGCTCCCTAATGAACTGATCAGCCGGAAGCAACTTCGCGAGCGTCCGCCTCACATTCTGCTCACGAACTACGCGATGCTTGAGTATCTGCTGTTGCGACCTGAGGATTGTGAGTTTTTTGACGGCCCGACCGGAAGCAAGTGGCGGTTTATTGTGCTTGATGAGGCCCATATCTACGACGGTGCTAGCGGCATTGAGATCGCTATGTTGCTGCGCCGCCTCAAGGATCGGGTCGTTCAAAGCCAGCAGGGGCGCATGCGCTGTATCGCCACGAGCGCCACCCTCGGCCGTGGCCGCCCGGATTGTCCAGCGGCGGTCGAGTTTGCAGAGCGACTCTTTGGCGAGCCGTTTGAATGGTGTGACGACGACCCAGAACGACAAGATATCGTTGAGGCAGTTCGTATCCCGGTGCAAGCGCTGGGGCCGACCTGGGGCGAAGGCACACCTGATCTCTATCGGGATTTCCGAGAGGCCCTTGCCGCCGTTGAAGAAAACGGCGATACAGGACAGCGACTACGGTTGCTTGAGAGGGCAGCCCAGACGAAGATACCTCCCACCGTACTTGTTGAGGCACGTCGAGCTGCTGAAACCTGCTTACATGCAAGCCAACATCAGACGCTGAAAGACGCAACTCTCGAAGACCAGATGATCGACATCTGGCTATTTACGGTACTCCGCGGCGATGGGCGCCTCCGTCGACTGCGCGATCTGCTTAGCGATCGCCCAACCCTTATCAGCCTGGCGGCATCCGTCGTGTTTCCTGCGACACCCGATGCGGAAGAGCGGCTGATCGATCTGATCGATCTGGCCGTGCGAGCGCGTCCGGAGAGCGACACCCTGGCACTGCTCCCTGCCCGCCATCACGTGTTTGCGCGGGCGCTGGAGGGTGCATTTGCGTGTCTTAACCAGCAGGGCCACGAGGATCAACAGCCACATATCTTTCTTGGCCGCCACGAAACGTGTCCCGAGTGCGCGAAACATGTCGTTGAACTTGCCAGTTGCACGCGCTGTGGCGCTACCTATATCACCGGGCGCACTGTAGCGCGAGATCCCGATGATGATGAGTCTCCCCTTGTTCTCTCACAGCTTTCTAGCACCGGTATTGAGCGAGTAGGACGCCCTGTCTATCTGCTCCTTAACGATCTTCCTGGGAGTGACGACGAAGATGAAGCGGTGGTGGTCGGCGATGATCTTGATGCTACCCACCGTCACGCTCGCTATACCCTGTGCTTAACTTGTGGAACGCTCGGTGAAGGCGAACGTCCCACTTGCACGTGTGGAGCTCACGCTATTCCGCTGTCGGTAACGATGGTTGAGCTCAATCAAGCCTCCGAGCCGAAGATCTGTTTGGCGTGCTCGACCAGGAACTCTGGCAGCCTTATTTATCGCTTCTTAACGGGCCAGGACGCTCCGGTCAGTGTGCTGGCAACCGCCCTCTACCAGCATCTGCCACCTTCGCCCGACCCGCAGGCCCGCGAGGTCCCAGGTGCTGGCCGCAAGCTGCTCATCTTCTCCGATAGCCGGCAGGACGCAGCCTTCTTCGCACCCTACCTGGAGCGCACCTACACGCAGGTACTTCAGCGCAGACTCCTGCTCAAAACCCTTGCCGAAGATCCCGATGGTCAGTCCGGCGATCTTCGTCTGCAGGATGTTGTCACACCTTTCCGCAAACAGGCAGAGCGGGCAAACATGTTTTCCCCGCGACAAAGTCTGGTTGATCGCCGGCGGATCGTTAGCACATGGCTCATGCAGGAGTTCGTCGCCCTTGATCGCCGCCTCTGCCTCGAAGGTCTCGGAATGCTTCAGTTCCGGCTTGTGCGCCCCGAGCGTTGGCAGCCGCTCGTCGCCCTGAAAAGCGCCCCGTGGAACCTGACGGATGCCGAAACGTGGCACCTGGTCGCCATGTTGCTCGACACACTGCGCCAGCAGGGAGTGATCACCTTTCCGGACGATGTCGATCCCCGCGACGAGGCATTCACGCCACGCGCGCGACCGCTCTATGTGCGCGGCAACAGTTCAAACGGCAAAGCTGGTATCCTCAGTTGGATGCCGGTTCGCGGGAGCAACCGGCGCTATGACATCCTTGACCGTCTGCTAAGCCGGCTTCAACCGACGATTGATGCTGCTCCCCGCGATCGATTCGTTCGTGAAGCGCTCAAAGGCATCTGGAATGACCTCACGAACCCTCGCTCCTGCTGGCGCGATTATATGCTCAGCCGCAATCTCGACCAGGAGGGTATAGCCTACCAGCTTAGTCACGAGTTCTGGGAACTCGTGCCAGGCACCATGACCCAACCCTATCGCTGTCCGGACTGCCATGCCGTCGTCTACTTCTCTGTGCGGGGATTGTGTCCGACGAATGGTTGTAAGGGATACCTGGAGGCCCTTCCGGCTGACGGTGGTCATCTGAAGATGAATCACTACCGCGTGCTTTATAACTCCATGGATCCGATCCCCCTTGCGGCCGAGGAGCATACTGCCCAGTGGACAAGCGAGGAGGCTGGCCGAGTGCAGGAGCGGTTCGTGACAGGTGAGCTCAATGTGTTGAGTTGCTCGACCACCTTTGAACTCGGCGTGGATGTGGGCGACCTCCAGACTGTGCTGATGCGTAATGTACCGCCGACCACCGCTAACTATGTGCAGCGGGCCGGCCGGGCCGGTAGACGTTTGGGGTCAGCAGCGTTCGTCCTGACATACGCTCAGCGCCGATCCCATGACTTGACCTACTATGCTGAGCCGGACCGCATGGTGGCTGGCAAGGTGTCACCGCCGCGATTCTCACTTGCTAACGCCAAGATCGCTCGCCGGCATATGCAGGCCACGCTGATCGCGGCCTTCTTTCGCCATGCGCGTGAGCAAGAAGGCCGGCTCTTCCGGACGGTGGGCGATTTTTTCCAACCTGCCGATGGCCTGGTAAGTGGCACGAAGCTGCTCCAATCGTTTGCCGCAAGCCGTCCTGCGCAGGTTCAAGCCGCCCTCCATCGCATTGTGCCGCCGGAAATACACGACGAGGTGGGAATTGACACCTGGCAATGGCTACAGACTCCTGAAGATGACGGTATGCTCGACCTGCTCGCGCGCGTCGACGCGGAGGTTGTGAGTGACCTTGAGACGTACCTTCGCCTGGAACAGGAGGCAGCGCAACAGGGCCAGTATAGGCGGAGCAGTCACTATCAATTCGTCCGAAACACTATCCGCGCGCGTTCGATTCTGGGGGTTATGGCGTCAAGGAATCTGCTCCCCAAGTACGGGTTCCCAACCGATGTTGTGGAGCTGAAGACAAATCACCTGTCGATCCCCGAGGCTGCAAGGATAGAGCTTCAGCGCGACCTGCGCATGGCGATCGCGGAATATGCCCCCGGCTCGCAGATTGTCGCGGCGAAGCGCCTGTGGACTGGCGGCGGCATCTATATGCAGCCGAACAAGTCGCTGCCAGATTACCACTACGCCGTTTGCTCGTCTTGTGGACATTTTCACCTGGACCCGGCTGATGTCCCGGCCAACTGCGTTATCTGTGGGACTCCGCTCTTCGGACGTCGCGGGCAGCATGGCCGCTTCATCAAGCCCGAGTTTGGCTTCATCGCCGTGGATGGTCAGCGCACACCGGGAGAGCAGCGGCCACAGCGGCTCTACAGCTCGCGCGTTTACTTTGCCGAGTATGCGCTGCCTTCTAATGGAGCAACGCCGGCAGAGCCGGAGTTTGAGCATGTCGAGGCAGTGAGCGGTCCACACGTTCGCCTTGATCAGCGCTACTCACGCTTTGGGCGCCTGGTGCTTGTCAACAGTGGCCCACTCGACAGGGGCTTTGTGATCTGCGGCATCTGCGGCTTCGCGGAGATCTCCCCCACGACACCAATAGGGGCGCGCCGAAGCCGTGCGAGCCGTCCAGCAGCGCACAAAAACCCGCGCACGGGGCGTGAATGTAGCGCGCAGACGTTCAGCGCCCACCTTGGGCACGACTTTCTCACCGATGTTGTCGAACTACGTTTCGGCGGGGCCATTGCTGACTCACGTGACGAGGCGTTCTGGCGATCGCTGGTCTACACACTGCTGGAGGGTGCGTCTCAGGGGCTCGGCATTCGGCGCGACGACCTGGACGGGACTCTGTATCGCTACACCTCCGGGTCTGCGCCTGCACTGATCCTCTTTGACAACGTCCCGGGCGGAGCAGGCCATGTCCAGTATATCGCCCGGGAGTTGCCGCTTGTTCTACAGGCGGCTTACGCGCGCGTCAACCGGGACTGCTGCGGTCCTGAAACAAGTTGCTACGAGTGTTTGCGCAACTACCGGAACCAGCCATATCACGATCAGTTGCGCCGAGGCGTAGTGCGAGACTTCCTGGCGATCGTGGTGAGCCAGCTCCGGGTGAAGGGAGGGGCACTGTGGCCCGCATGATTCCCGATCACCTCCGCGGAGACACGAAGAGTCAGGCCGAACAAACGCTCTACAGTGCGTTTCGCGATCAACTTCCTGACCGATTCGTGGTCTTCCACACACCCAGATTATCCATGCTTTGGTGAGCGAGTACTACCGCGGGCAGGAGCCGACACTCACTCGCGGACCGCAGGGCCGCGACGTTGAAGTGCTGCGGTATCGGGATCAGGAAGACCTGCGCAAGCATATACGGAAAACCATACATCTAGGCGATTCGTCGCAACGCCCGCAGTTCGATCAGCGGGTAGCCCCGCCGTTCGCCGACGGTGACTCATCAGTGGCAGGCATTGGCGCTGGCAGGGCAAAGAGTCGCGAGCACAATGGGTCTAGCGGAGGAACGACGATGCCATCACCGGGATTTACCGCCCTGCGCGACCAGGTCTTCGCCCTGTACGCGCAGCGCGCCTGGCAGGAAGCGCTGGTGCTCCTGGATCAGGTCACGCCCGCATGGTTCGCGCCGGCCGAGGCGGCGTCGATCGTCTTCTGGCAGACGTGTTTCCTCGCCCTGCTCGGCCGCAGCGACGCAGCGCTGGACACCCTCGAGGCCGGGCTTCAGCAGGGCCTCTGGTGGGCCGAGCAGCGCCTGCGCCTCGACCCGGACCTGCGGTCCCTGCAGGGGCTGCCACGCCTGGAGGCCGTCATCGCCGCGTGCCGGGCGCGCTGCGCTGAGGCCGGGCGCCACGTGCAGCCCACGCGGCTTGTCGCCGAGCCGCCAGACCACACGCAGCCGCCGTACCCGCTGCTGCTCGCCCTCCACGGCTACGACGAGACCGCTGCCGCAGCGCTGCCGGCGTGGGCGCCCGTCGCTGCCCATGGCTGGCTGGTCGCGGCCCTGCAGTCCGGGCAACTGGCGGGGATGGCTGGCTATCACTGGATGGACGAGGCGCGGACGCAGCGGGATGTCCGCCAGCATCTCGACGCGCTGGCGGCGACCTACCCGCTGGACCTGGGGCGGCTCGCTATCGGCGGGTTCTCGAACGGCGGTCGGGCGGCCTTGCTGCTGGCGCTCACCGGGGCCATCCCGGCGACCCGGGTGATCAGCGTAGGGGCAATGCTGCGCGATGAGACCATGGCGGCGATTGACTGGCAGGCGCGCGGCAGCGGCGGACTGCCACGTATGCTCTGGATCGTCGGCGACCAGGATACGGCGCTCCTGCCGCGCCTCACCGGGCAGGCTGAGCTGTTCCGCCAGAACGGCGTTGACGTGACCGTGCAGGTGGTTCCGGGCCTGGGTCATGCGCTCCCGCCCGACCTGGCGAGCCGCGTCGCTGCGTGGCTGCAGGGTGATGCGCGTGGGAGTTGATTGAATAGCGCCACCCCCAGTCCAACTGATCGAGGCGGGGCGCGACGAGCGCGGCGCCCTCGCCGCCCGCCTGGGCAAGCTCCGCGCCGCCTACGCCACCGTCACCCGACAGCCGCAACGCAGGTCGATCGTAACGGGCGCGGCGAGGGCGCGCCGCGCGGCATCCGGCGTGTCGTGGTAGACCGCGCCGCTCCGCGGGTCGAAGATCAGCACATCCTGGACGCCATAGGCCAGGTAAAACGGGGCGCCGTCCGGGCCGAGGTCCTTCTCCTCGTAGCCGGGGCTGAGGATCTCGACGACGGCGGCCGGGATCGCCTCCAGGGCCTCGTCGGTGTCAGGCGGCTCTTCACAGAAGATCGCCAGGTCAGGGCGCTTGATCGAGCGGTCGGGGTCGCCGAAACGGATCAGCGTGTCGGCGAG
>DAOTYR010000305.1:0-4460 GCA_034434655.1 Chloroflexaceae bacterium | reverse complement strand
GGCCATATGGTTGAAGGCGCTGGCCAGTTGCCCCAGTTCGTCGCCTGGCTCAACCTCGATGCGGTGGTCCAGGCGCCCGCCGGCCAGTTCCTGCGCTCCCGCGGTCAGGGCGCGGATGGGCACAACCAGGCGCCGCGCCTGGTAGAACGACCAGAGCAGCGCCAGCAGGCCCACCAGCCCCACCAGCGCCGCGAGCAAGCTCACCCCGCGATAGACCTCCACGAAGAACTCGCTGGAGGGTTGTTCGACCACTACCGACCAGTTCATCGCCGAGACCGGCGCGATCGGCGCGCGCGCGCCGACCACCCGCACCCCGGCGCCGCCGGGGTATTCGGCGGCCGTCTGCCCATTATCGTACAGGGCGCTCAGATCGGCGGGCGGCTGCCAGGGCCGCAGACTATCGCTCAACTGCAGGCGCCGGTTCCCGTCAACCAGGTACACCGTCTTGCCGGTTTCCTGCACCCCCAGGCGCAGCATCTGGCGGATGCGCGCGGCGCTGACCTCGGCGCCGATAGCGCCGAGGATGCTGCCACTGGCGCTACGCACCGGCAGCACCACCTGAAAGACCGGCTCGCCCTCAGTTCCGGGCACAATCGCCGTGCGTCCGCCCCGCCCGATCCGCACCGCCGGCTCAAGCAGCGCCGGTTCCAACGGCAGAACGGCGATGCCGAGTCGGGAAAGCAACTCACTGCACCCGATGGCGATGATGCGTCCTTCGGCGTTCACCACCGTGATCGCCCGCAAGTCGGGCGAACTATTGGCCAGGCGCTCCACGGTCGGGCGCAACTGCGCCGCCGGCATGGTGGGGTCGAGTTCGCGCGCCGCGCGCAACAACTGCTGTTCGAGGTCGTAGAGAAAGGTGGCGATATTGCCGGCAACCTTATCGGCGAGGGCCTGCTGACTGGCATAGGCATTGCGTTGCTGCACCTGCAGCAGCATGACGATCAGCAGAGCGCCCACCAGCAGCAGCGGCAGGGTGGAACCAACCAGGAACGACCAGCGCAGCCGGTTGGTAATGTTCAGACGCCGGCGGCCCGAACGGGACGCGCCGAACGGCGGGGAACCTGCCGGTTGTCTGTGGCTTCCGTTGCCGTGCATTGCCGTGCGTTCGTACTGGCGGCGCAGAGGCGCCCGCGTTTCACAGCTCACGGGCGGATCTCCGGGATGGCGCCGGCGGTCAGCGGGTCGATCTCCAGCACCTCCGCCGCCATCCAGCCGCGCTGGTCGCCGGGGCCCTCGACCTGGTACCACGCCCCGGAGCGGCCGAGTAAGCGCACCGGCGCGCCGGCTTCGAAGACATCGAGGATCGGATGTTCCGTGCCGGGGCCGGCGCGCAGATTGGCGACCACGGCAACGCGAGCCAGAGGCGCTTCGGGGGTTGCCGGGGCCGGCGACGCCGTCGGGGTCAGCGCCAGGAGCGTCGGGGTGGAGGGGAAGGGCGTTACGCTCGGCAGGCGCGCCAGGGTTGGCACCGGCGTAGGGCGTGGTGGCAGCACCGCCGCCTCGCCACAGGCGCCCAGCAGGAGCGACGCCAGCGCCACAACGACGCTGAGACGCGCAACACCCGCGATGCTGCGCGGGCCAACCTGTAATCGTGCCAGCAACCCTGCTCTCGATACAACAAATCGGGGCGCCTGCGTGCTGCAGACACCCCCGAAACCTGGTCGGGGCGAGTGGATTTGAACCACCGACCTCCGCGACCCGAACGCGGCGCTCTACCAGGCTGAGCCACGCCCCGACTGCTCGCCCGCTTGCCGTGGCGAATGGTGCCGAAGGTGGGACTCGAACCCACACGGGGTTGCCCCCAGCGGTTTTTGAGACCGCCGCGTCTGCCATTCCGCCACTTCGGCGCGACAACTGCGATTATAGCAGGTCGCTACAGGCGAGTCAAATTGCATGGAGGGCGTAACTGTTCACACCTGGGGTAACACACGCGCCCGGGAGCGAGGCCGTCCCGCCCTCGTCGCGTCTCCGCGGGCAAGCTGCCCGCGCTCCCAGCCGTCCATGCGGCTCCGCCGCACACTGACGGGATGAAAATAATTCTTGGGAGGGCTACGCCCTCCCAAACCCTCTCACCGGGTGGGGGGATGGGGAAACCGGGTTTCCCCACGCCCCTGGGGCCTATTTTCACGTTAGGAGACATGTGAACCCTTAGTGGCGGGCTGACGGTACACAGGCCCTGTCGCTCGTTGCGGCGCGGTGGTATGATGATAAGAAGGCCGCTGACCCGAACATCCGGGCATGGGCGTGAGATACCCTGCCTTCCCCATCTTCATTGTCAAGAACATCGGAATGTATTGCCGCTCTCGCCAGATCATCGCCCTGCTTGCCGCCCTGCTGATCGCCGGATGCGCCTGGCTTCCCGGACCGCCCGCATCGTCCCCGGCGCCCGCCGCAGAGGCCGTCGTCACCACGTCGCCCACGGCGGCGCCGGCGAGCCGCACCCCGTCCGCGACGGCCACCTTCACTCCCACCCCCACGCCCAGCCCGACCCCCGCGCCGCCCACTCCTACGCCCGTTCCGCTCGATCCTACGCCGACCCTGGCCCCTGTCTCTGCCGAGTTGCGTACCGAGATCTTCGAGCAGGTCTGGACCACGGTGCGCGACACGTATGTGTACGAGGACTACCGCGGGGTAGATTGGGAGCGGGCGCGGATCGAATTCGCCCCGCGGGTCGCCGCGGCGGCCGATCCGGAGACATTCTACGCCCTGATGCGTGAATTGATCGCCCTGCTCGACGATGAACACTCGCGGTTCGAGTCACCCCAGGAGGTTGCCGCGCAGGAGGCCGAGTACCGCGGTGAGTACCGCTACGGCGGCATCGGCGCACAGATCCGCCCGGTTGAAGAGGGCGGGTTGATCACCGCGCTGGTGCCCGACGGCCCCGCGGCGCGGGCGGGCATCCTCCCGCGTGACATGATCCTGGCGGTCAACGGCATTCCCTTCACCGACAGCGCCGCCTTCGGCCCCGACGGGCCAATCGGCGCCGTGCGCGGCGCGCCGGGCGCCAGCGTGCGCCTGACAGTGCGCACGGGCCAGCAAGCGCCCCGCGAGGTCGAGGTGCAGCGCGAGGTGATCAATGCCGATGCCTTCAACCAGGTGCGCGTGACAACGCTCCCCGGTCGGGCCATCGGCTACGTGGAGATCCCCAGTTTCTACGTGGAGGGGGTTGATGAGAGGGTGCGCGCCGGCGTCGAGCAACTCCTGGCCAGGGGGCCGCTCGAAGGGTTGATCCTCGATGTGCGCGCCAACGCGGGCGGCTACGTCCACCTGATGCTCCAGACCGTGGCCCTGTTTCAGGATGGGGGCAGCATCGGCAGCACCCGGGGCCGGAACGTCAATGAGGAACAGAAGGTTCCCGCCGGGAAGACCATCGCTGGTATCGAGCGTGTGCCTATCGTGGTGCTCATCGGCCCCGACACCGCCAGCGCCGCCGAGATGTTCGCCGGCGGCCTGCAGGCCCTGGGCCGCGCCAGGGTCGTTGGCATGCCCAGCGCCGGCAATACCGAGAACCTCTACAGCTACGATTATGCCGATGGATCGCGCCTGCTGCTGGCCACGGTGAGCTATCGCTTGCCCGATGGCACGCTGATCGAAGGGCGCGGCATTCTTCCCGATAAGGTCCTTGATGTTGAATGGTGGCGCTTCCCCATCGAGAACGATCCGCAAGTCAACGTGGCGCTTGAGCTCATCGCCGAGTCACAAAACCTGTCAGGCGCGGCAATGCAAGACAGCGCCTGTATCCAGGCGAGCCTCGTGGCCGCGGTTGACCGGTTTCGACGTCCCGCTGCGCGCGGCCCTCAGCGCCAGAGCAGCAGCAACCCCAGTGGCACCAGCACCAGCACGGCGGCGAACGCGGCGGTGGCGCGATGATTGTGCATGATCACCTGTTGCAGGCGCAACAACGAGCGTTCAAGGGGATGGTAGCAACAGGCGAGCGCCAGCAGCGAGAAGAAGGTGACGCAGACCATCTCGATCAGCACGATGGCGAACGCCGCCGAGCCGGCTACGATCAGCGCGGCCACCAGCGTATCGACAAAGGTGGTAATGTTGGCGCCCATAATATAGGGTACCACCCGTTCGCGCCGCACCACCCCGCGCGCGGCGAGTGGCACCAGCGCCGAGACCGAGACCGAGACCGACAGCGTCACACTGGTAATGCCGGCGCCTAGGAGAAACATGGCCGTAGGGCTGCCAGAGAGCCGTTCGACGCGCCCCAGCGCGCGACTCTCGTGATGGATGGTCGGCAGGGCCCGGTCGAGCAGGGTAAACGCGCCCATCAGGAAGAGGATGCCCATGCCGATCAGACCCAGGGGTGAAATATGGTCGAGCATCACCCCGGCGATCGGATCGACGATCGGGTCGAGCAGCGATGTCAGCGGCGCCGTGGCGCTGATCGCCGGCACGGTGATGAACTCGCCCGCCACGAGCGCATAGGCCAGCGCCATCGCCGGCAGGTA
>DAOTYR010000304.1:0-15679 GCA_034434655.1 Chloroflexaceae bacterium | reverse complement strand
GGGGGAGGTTGGGAGGGGGGCTGCGACCCCATATGCGCTAACGTGAATATAGGCTGCTGGAGCAGGGATGTGGGAAAACCCGGTTTCCCCACGCCCCTGCCCGCGGGAGGGCCTGGCCCTCACGCAGGGGGATGGGGCAACCCGGTTTCCCCATCCCCCCACCCGGTGGGAGGGTTTGGGAGGGCAAAGCCCTCCCAGGAAGTATGTTCATCCCGTCAGTGTGCGGCGCGAGCCGCACGGACGGCGAACGTGAAAATGGGGGAACCAGGTTCCCCCATACCCCCGTTTTCATTGGGCGGTGTGCCGCCCGGCGGCATGGACGGCTGATGTGAAAGGTATTGGCCCTGGACCTAGCCCTTAGGCTAGGAACGGCTTATCCCCAGGAAGAGCCACTCCCTGAACGCTACCTGATATCCTGTTAATCGTAGTGACCATCGCAGGCGGGCCTGTTCTGTTCTAACGTGGACATACGCCCTCGGCGAGGGGTGTGGGGAAACCGGGTTTCCCCACGCCCCCGCCCCGCAGGGGGATGGGGCAACCGGGTTTCCCCATCCCCCCACCCGGTGGGAGGGTCCTGGGAGGGCGTAGCCCTCCCAGGAAGGATGTTCATCCCGTCGGTGTGCGGCGCAGCCGCATAGACGGCTGAGGTAAGGAATCGTCGTGACCATTCTGGGTGCCCCTTCACTCTTTGAATGTCCTCCCCCCTTGATCGAGGTGGACGAGACTGATTGTCCGGATACCCCTGTTGCAATGGGGGCAGTGCAGGCGTCTCCCGAGGCGCAGGCTTCGGAGGGTGTCTCGCTTACGCTCGACCCGGCGCTGCTGCCGGATTTTGACGAACTGGTCCAGCGGTACCAGCGCCAGGTGTTGCTTACCGCGTACCATATCCTGGGCAACTGGCAGGATGCCGAGGATCTGGCGCAGGAGGCACTGCTCAAGGCCTACCTCCGGCTGGGCGATCTGGTGAACCCGGCCTCGCTCGGCGCCTGGCTGCGCCGGCTGACGGTGAACGCCTGCCTCGATGCGCTGGCGCGGCAGCAGCGCCGGCCGACTACGGTGTCGCTGACCCCCTCGGAGGACCACGAGGCGCTCGTGCCCGAGCGCCTGCTGGCGGTGGATTCGGCTGAAGAGGCGGCGGTGCGCGCCGAAGAGTGGCGCGATCTGCGGGCCACCTTGTTACGTCTGGAGCCCGGGGCGCGTGATGCGCTAGTGTTGCGCGAGATCTACGGCTACTCCTACGCCGAGATCGCCGGGATGCTGGACCTGGGCCTGAGCGCCGTGAAGATGCGTGTGCACCGGGCCAGGCACGCCGTGCAACGCGCGATGAATGAATAGGGGCAACCGGGTTTCCCCATATCCCGGCCCGATGGGAGGGCGAAGCCGGTAGCTGTTCATACCCCGGGGCATCCACGAGCCTGGGGGCGCGGGCCTCCTGTCCTCGTCGCGTCTACGGCGGCAAGCTGCCCGCGCTCCCAGGAGACATGTGAACGTTTATGAGAGGCCCCTGCCCCGGGGGTGGCATTTACGCCTCTACCGAGAAGCGAGCCGGCGTGCGCAGCGCGGCGCGCAGGCGGCGGTGGTACTCCGCTCGCGAGATCTCGATGGCCCCGAACTGGCGCATGTGATCGCCGACGATGTACTGCGAGTCGAGCAGCACAAAGCCCCCGCGCCGCAGGCGTTCCACCAGGTGCACCAGGGCGACCTTGCTGGCGTCGCGCTCGCGATGAAACATGCTCTCCCCCGCGAAGAGTCCTCCCAGCGCCACCCCGTAGAGCCCGCCAACCAGTTGACCCTCGCGCCAGCATTCGACGCTATGGGCATAGCCGAGCCGGTGCAGGGCCACATAGGCGCTGATCATCTCCTCTGAGATCCAGGTCGTCTCGCGCCCCCGGCCGGGGGCGGCGCAGGCGCGCATCACCTCCTCGAAGGCGGTGTCGTAGCGCACCTCGAAGCGCCCGCTGCGAACGGTGCGCAGCAGGCGCCGCGGGGCATGAAAGGCATCGAGGGGGATGATCGCGCGGATGGTCGGCTCGTACCAGCCGATGCTGCCGTCGTCCTCGGCCATCGGAAAGATGCCCTGCGCATAGGCTGCGATGAGGAGTTCAGGGGTGAGCATGGGAGGATGGGTGAATTCGTCCGTGAACGCAGTCTTTTGGCAGCCACCTGTCCCCTCCCCAATGTTTCCCCGTTTGGGGGAGGCTAGAGGGGGTCGGCAAGGCAAGGGAACGTGCTGTACAGCCGTCCATGCGGCTCGCGCCGCATACCGACGGGATGAAAAAAGGTTCTTCCTGGGAGGGCGTAGCCCTCCCAGACCCTCCCGCGGGCGGAGGTATGGGGAAACCCGGTTTCCCCATCTCCCTGCGCGAGCGGCAATCCGTTGCAACGAAGGTGACGGCCCCCTCCCCAACCCTCCTCCGCTGGGGGAGGGAGTCCGGCTCCTCCCCCCAGCGGGGGGAGGGTGGGAGGGGGGCTGCGGCGCCGCATGCGCTTAGGTGAAAGGGATTGGCTCCAGCAGCCTATGTTCCCGTTAGACCCCTCAGGCGCCCAGGCGCCTGATACCGCTGGTGATGATCTGTCCGGCCCAGACCAGCAGCAGCAAGGTGCTGAACAGGCCGGCCAGAACGACCCACGGCTGCCCATCGAGCAGCAGCGCGATCCACAGCGGCGCGCCGAGCAAGCCGTGCACCAGCAGGCTCAACAGCAGGGGCGCCGGCAGAATGACCAGAAGCATGCTCGGCCAGGTGCTGCGGTGGTTCAGCAGCACCACGTAGAGCAGGCCGTAGGCGACCAGCGCCGACATGATCCCCGCCAGCAAGGGCGCGGAGAAGCCGGGCGGCAGGCGAAGCGCGCTGTAGGCCCAGATGTTTGCGCGTAATCCGAAGCTTTCGATCAGCAAGTAGTAGAGTAACAGAGCCAGATAGGTTATCACGCCGGTGATCGCCGTGGGAAACCACCAGCGGGTTACGTAGAGATAGTACACCACCAGCGCCGGCAGGGGGTAGTACCAGCCGGCGCCGATCAGCACCGGCAGGGGCGTGGATTGGCCCAGCAGCGTCTGCACGACGGTCAGATTCAGATCGTAGTTGATCCCGTAGAGCACGCGCCACAGCGGCGAGACCAGGCTGCTGATATGGCCCGCCACCAGGGTGATGAGGTAGATGGGCGTGCCATCGCTCCAGGCCAGGTAGGCGGCCAGGCTGTAGCAGAGGATCAGCAGCAGTGTTGCGGCCAGTTCCATGGGCTAACGTGAACATAGTCCCTCGGAGGAGGAATGTAGGGAAACCAGGTTTCCCCACGCCCCCGCCCGTAGGAGGGTTGCGGGGCGTAGCCCTCGAGCAGGGTAATGGGGAAACCGGGTTTTCCCACTACCCTACCCGGCGGGAAGGGTTGGGAGGGCTACGCCCTCCCAGGAAGAACCTTCACAGGTCCATCCCATCGAGGCCGCTTTTCCAGCGCGCGCGCAGCGTTGCGGCGTCGAGCGCGAGCACGGTGGTTCCGCCGGCGCTGATCAGCAAGGTTGGCGCCACCGTCACCGTGCCGAGGCGGGTGAGCGCCACGCCGTCCAGCGCCGCCTCGAAGGCGCTGGCGTCGTCGGGGTGCACTTCCACCAGGAAGCGGCTGGAGGTTTCGCTGAACAGGGCCGTGAGCGTATCGGCGGCCACGGCGTCCAGACGCAGATCCAGCCCCAGGTTGCCGGCGATCACCATCTCGGCGGCGGTGACGGCCAGTCCGCCCTCGCTCAGATCGTGGCAGGCGCGCGCCAGGCCGGCCAGCATCGCCCGGTGCAGGGCGGCGAAGGTGCGTCGGGCAGCGGCCAGATCCACCCGGGGCAGGTCGGCGCTGGCGACCAGGTGTTCGCCGGCAATGGCGGCCAGGTGGCTGCCGCGCAACTCGGGGCGCGTCGCGCCAACCAGGTAGAGCAGGTCCCCCGGCGCTTTGAGGTCCATGGTCACGCAGCGGCGCACATCGGGCACGTGGGCCAGGGCCGAGATCAGCAGGGTGGGGGGGATGGCGACGCGCCTGCCCTCGGTGTCGCGATACTCATTGTTCAGACTATCTTTGCCGGAGATGAAGGGCGTGCCGAAGGCCACGGCGGCATCGTAGCAACCCGCGGCGGCGCGCACCAGGCCGGCCATGCGGTCGGGCAGGCGCGGGTCGCCCCAGCAGAAGTTGTCGAGGATGGCGGTGCGCCCGGGATCGCCACCCACGGCCACGACGTTGCGCAGGGCCTCGTCCACCGCGGCGAGGGCCATCCAGTAGGGGTCCACGCGCCCATAGCGGGGGTTGATGCCGCAGCCCAGGGCCAGCCCCGCCTGGGAATGGGGCAGCGGTTGCAGCACGGCGGCGTCGCCGGGGCCATCGAGGGCCACGCCGACGAAGGGCTTGATCACCGTGGCTCCGCGCACTTCGTGGTCGTAGGTGCGCACAATGCGCTCTTTCGAGGCGATGTTGGGATGCGCGAGCAGGCGCAGCAGCAACTCGGCGGGCGGGGGCGGAGCGCCCGCCGGCGGCTGCGCGGGGGCCTGAGGCTCGGGTTGCCACAGCGCCTCCAGCACGCGCTGGGGGCGCCCGTGATGCAAGAACTCCATATCCAGATTGACGACCGGTGCGCCCTGATTCGTCACCCGCAAGTGGCCGTCGCCGGTAAACTCGCCAATGACGCTGGCCTCTACATCTTCGCTCGCGCAGAGATCGAGGAACGCCTCCAGATTGGCCGGGGGCACGGCGAGCACCATGCGCTCCTGAGCTTCGGAGAGCCAGACCTCCCAGGGTTGCAGACCGGCGTACTTACGCGGCACGCGGGCGAGTTCCACGCTGGCCCCGCACCCGGCGCCCATCTCGCCCACGGCGGAGGAGAGGCCCCCGGCGCCGCAATCGGTGATCGCCGAGTAGAGGCGCGCGTCGCGGGCCTGGAGCAGCACATCGAGCAACTTCTTCTCGGTGATCGGGTCGCCGATCTGCACGGCGCTGCCGACGGTCACCGCCGTCTGCTGGGTGAGTTCGATGCTGCTGAAGGTGGCCCCGTGGATGCCATCGCGCCCGGTGCGCCCGCCGACGAGCACAATCGCGTCGCCGGGGCTGACATGGCGCGGATGCAGGCCGCGGGGGGCGATGCCGACGGTGCCGCAGTACACCAGGGGATTGGCGGTGTAGCCGGGGTCGAAGAGCACCGCGCCGTTGACGGTGGGGAGGCCGAGTTTGTTGCCATAATCGCGCACACCGGCGACGACGCCGCTGGCGACGCGCGCGGGGTGCAGCACGCCGGGCGGCAGCGCCGTGACCGGCGTGTCGGGCATCCCGAAGCACAGCACGTCGGTATTGGCGATCGGCTCGGCGCTGACGCCCAGCACGTCGCGGATCACCCCGCCGACGCCGGTATTGGCCCCGCCGAACGGCTCCAGGGCGCTGGGATGGTTGTGGGTTTCGACCTTGAACGAAACCTCGTGGTCCTGGTCGAAGGCGATGATGCCGGCATTATCCACGAACGCCGAGAGCACCCAATCATCGGTCAGCGGGGCCTGGTCGCCCGCGGTGTTCCCGTGGCGGCGGGCCAGCGCCTCGCGCGTCGCGGCCATCAGGAAGGTGCGGATCAGGCTGTCAATCTCGAGCGGGCCGCGCTCGAGGCGGTGCAGCATCGGGTGCAGCCTCGCGTCGGGCAGATCGGCGGCGGGGGCGGCGCCGCGGTACAGCACGCGGGCCTTGAAACTCTTATGCGAGCAATGCTCGCTCCATGTCTGGGCGAGGGTTTCGAGTTCGCCATCGGTGGGATCGCGCCCGAGGGAGGCAAAGTAGTCCCGAATGGCGCGCATCTCCTCGAGATCGAGGGCCAGCACGCCCTCCTGGCTGATGCGCAACAGCGCGGCATCATCGGCCTGGCGGAGGGGCACGCTGGCGATCAGCGGTTGACCCTCTTCGGGCACGGTCGCCAGCAGGGCATAGAAGGCCAGACGCTCATCGAGGCGCGTGCCAGGGGCATAGGTAAAGCTTGTTTGCACCAGGTCAATCGCCAGATCGGCGGCGCGGGCGGCGGGGTCGCTCTGGGGGGGGAGCAGGTAGCGTCGCAGGGTGCGCGCCAGGGTAAGGCCGGGCGCCTCCAGGCGCCGGGCGCCTTCAAGGATCATCTCGCCCTCGTTATCGGTAACGCCGGGGCGGTAGGCGATCTCCAGCACCCAGGCGGCCTCGGGCGGCGCTTCGGCGGCCAGCGACGGGCGATCGAGGCGCGTCCAGCGAGCCGTCTGCACCACCGGGTCGTGCAGCAACGCCGCCGTAAGGTAGGCCACGGTCTCGGCGCTGAGCGCCGGGCCGGCAAGCAGGTAGAGCAGGTGGATCGTCTCGCCCTGGGGGGCAGGTTCGCGCGGCGCAACCGTAACCAGGAACTCAGGCATCGCGGTTTCCTTTGTCGGGTGGTGGCGCCCGATTGTAGCTCATCAGCGCGGGGCGCGTCAAGAAGGGATGCAGTTTATGCTCACACCCCCATGCCTCGCTGCGCTATGCTATAATGCCACCGGTTCCCGGGCCAGTTCGTGACAATGAGGAGGCGATGCATGCAGCTCTATCTGGACACGGCGAACCTTGACGAGATCCGCGAGGCGGCCACATGGGGCGTGTTGAGCGGTGTCACGACCAATCCGACCCTGATTGCCCGTGAGAAGGGCGCCGATTTCAAAGCAACCATTACCGAAATCGCCGAACTGGTTGACGGTCCCATCAGCGCCGAGACGATCTCGCTCGATGCCGCTGGCATGGTGCAGGAGGGCATCGAGTACGCTGCCTGGCATCCCAACGTGATCATCAAGGTGCCCAGCACCACCGAAGGCTTGAAAGCGGTCACGCAACTGGCTCGCCGCGGCATTCGCTGCAATGTGACCCTGTGTTTCAACGCGGTGCAGGCTCTGATGGCCGCCCGCGCGGGCGCGTTTATCATCAGCCCGTTCGTGGGCCGGGTGGACGACACGGGAGTGGACGGCATGCAACTCATTCGCGAGATCAGCCAGATCTACCGCCAGGACCCGGAGATCAAGACGAAGATCCTTTCGGCCTCCATCCGCCACCCGCGCCATATCGTCGAGTCGGCTCTCGCCGGGGCCGACATCGCCACCTGTCCCTTCAAGGTGCTGCAACAGGCGATGCGGCATCCTCTAACCGACCGGGGGATCGAACAGTTCCTGGCCGACTGGCGTTCGCGGACATGAGCGCCGGGTAAGACGGTCATGCGCATGGCGCACAACGCCGCAATGAACATACGGTTGTTCCTGGGAGGGCTGCGCCCTCCCAACCCCTCCCACGGGTGGGGGACTGGGGAAACCCGGTTTCCCCAGTCCCCTGCGCACGGGCTGCGCCCTCCCAAACCCTCCCGCGGGCAGGGGGCGGGGGAGACCCGGTTTCCGCATACCCCTGCGCAAGGGCTGCGCCCTCACCTTCCCAGGGGCGGGGGCGTGGGGGAACCTGGTTTCCCCATGTTCACGTTAGCATGTGGGCTATGCAATCTTCGAAGGCGAAGCCATGGAGAGTAGACGACCGTTGATGCTCGGTCTGGTGGGCGATAGCGCCTCCGGTAAGACGACGCTGGTGCGCGGGGTGGTGCGCATCCTGGGCCATAATGGCGTAACCCCGATCGCGCTCGACGACTACCAGCGTTACTCGCGCGAGGAACGCAATGCGCGCAACCTGACCGACGCCGATCCGCAGGCCAACGACCTGGAGTTGATGGTCGAGCATCTACGGGTGCTGCGGGCCGGCGGGCAGATCAGCAAACCCGTCTACGATCATCGCACCGGCTTGCGGCGCGATCCCGAACTGGTCGTCGCCACCGGTCTGGTCATCGCCTACGGGATGCTGACCCTGACGCCGCCGAACGCCGCGGATCTTTTCGATTTGACGATCTACCTCGATCCCGATGAGTCGCTGCGGCGCGCCTGGCGTCTGGAGCGCGACGTGCGCGAGCGGGGGTACAGCCCTGCCGAGGTGGTGGCCCGCGAACCGGCCCGCGAGCGTGATGCGGCCCGCTTCATCCACTGCCAGCGCCCCCTGGCCTCCACCGTGCTGCGCGTGCGTCCCGCGGCGGCGGGCCCGGCAGGCGCGCTCGATACGGAACTGATCATCCGTCACGGCGTTGAGGCGCACCCGCTCGACCCCGTGTGCGCCGATCTGGCTGCCGCTACCTACCCGGCCCTGCGCATCGATCGCGACATTATTGATCAAGATGGCCGCGAGGGTGACCGGATCACGATTGCGTCCTCGCTGACGCCCGCCACGGCCGCGCAGGTGGCCGATCTGGTCTGGAGCTACCTGCCCGGCGCCATCCGCGTGCCGCTAGAGCAGATCGGCCAGACCCGCGCCGGCTCGACCGCCCATCATGATCCGGCCCTGGCCCTGGTGCAACTCTTCATCGTGGGCGGGCTGGTGCGCACACGCGGGCTGTAGGGCCACGCCCCTCGCCCCCGGGCGCTGCGCGCGGCACGGCCCCCACCGCCCCCCGCTCTCAGGTATAGCCTGGTTCAGGAGCGAGGGGTGGTGTCATCTCGTGCCGAACCGCCCCCTCCCTCACCCTTCCCCGCTGGGGGAGGGACCCGGCGCCTCCCCCCAGCGGGGGGAGGCTGGGAGGGGGGCAGCACGCGGCGAACGGTGTTCACCTCAGCCGTCCATGCGGCTCTCGCCGCACACCGACCGGATGAAAATTAGGTTGTTCCTGAGAGGGCGAAGCCCTCCCACACCCTCCCACCGGGTGGGGGGATGGGGGAAACGAGGTTTCCCCCTCCCCCTGCTTGAGGACCAGGCCCTCCCGCGGGCGGGGGGATGGGGGCAACCAGGTTCCCCCACGCCCCCCGCGCAAGGGCTGTGCCCTTACCTTCCCGCGGGCGGGGGTATGGGGAAACCTGGTTTCCCCCTCCCCCCTGCTTGAGGGCCACGCGCTCCCGCGGGCGGGGGTATGGGGGAACCTGGTTCCCCCCATTTCACGCTAGCCCGGCGGCCCGGCGCAGGGCCTCGACCTTATCGGTGCGTTCCCAGGGCACATCAATGTCGGTGCGCCCGAAGTGACCCCCGGCCGCCGTCTGGCGGTAAATGGGCCGGCGCAGGTCCAGGTCACGGATAATCGCGCCGGGGCGCAGGTCGAAGACCTCGTTCACCGCCTTGAGAATGACCTCATCGGCGACCTTGCCGGTGGCGAAGGTCTCGACGCTCAGCGAGAGGGGGCGGGCCACGCCGATGGCATAGCTCACCTGCAGTTCGACGCGATCGGCCAGGCCGGCGGCGACGATGTTCTTGGCTACCCAGCGGCAGGCGTAGGCCGCGCTGCGGTCCACCTTACTCGGGTCCTTGCCGCTGAAGGCTCCGCCGCCATGCCGGGCGACGCCGCCGTAGGTGTCAACCACGATCTTGCGCCCGGTGAGCCCGGTGTCGCCCATGGGGCCGCCGACGACGAACCGTCCGGTGGGGTTGACGAAAATCCTGGTCTGGCTATCGAACCACTCCGGCGGCACCTCGGCCTTGATCACCTGCTCGATCACATCGGCGCGGATCTGTTCCTGGGAAACCTGGGGGGCGTGCTGGGTGCTGATCAGGACCGTGTCAACCCGCACCGGCTTGCCGTAGCTGTACTCGACGGTGACCTGGCTCTTGGCGTCGGGGCGCAGGTAGGGCAGGACGCCGGTGTGCCGAACCTTCTCGAGGCGGCGGATCAGCCGGTGGGCCAGAGCGATCGAGGCCGGCATCAACTCGGGGGTTTCGTTACAGGCAAAGCCGAACATCATGCCCTGATCACCCGCGCCGACCGCCTCCACTTCGGCCTCGGTCATCTCGCCTGTCCTGGCCTCCAGGGCCTTGTCCACCCCCATTGCGATGTCCGGCGACTGGCCGTGGATGGCGACCAGCACGCCGCAGGTGTCGGCGTCGAAGCCATACTCGGCGCTGGTGTAGCCGATCTCTTTCACCGTGCGGCGCACGATCTCCTCGATGGGAATGTAGCCTTTCTCGTAGGTGATCTCGCCGAGCACCACGATCAGCCCGGTGGTGGTGGCGGTCTCGCAGGCCACGCGGGCGCGCGGATCGTGGGTCAGGAACGCATCGAGGATGGCGTCGCTGATCTGGTCGCACATCTTGTCGGGGTGCCCGCTGCTCACACTTTCACTGGTGAAGTAGAAGCGGGGTGAGGTCATGAAGGTGTTGGCCATGGTCCTCTTCCTTCGCTGGTCATGTTCTGTCGAGCGCTTGCGTAGTCTGTGAAGTTGCGTTCCCCGGCACGGCTGCCCCTCTCCCAGCCTCTCTCCGCCGGGGAGAGGGCTGGGGAGGAGCAGGTGGTTGCCGTAAGGCGCAGCCCTCCCCCACCATCACCCCATTCGAGAGGGAGGAACCAGCGCCTTCCTGAGAGGGCCTGGCCCTCATCAGGTGCCTTCCTGCCAGCTCCGCAGGTAGGCCTCCTGTTCCGGGGTCAGCACATCAATAGCCACGCCCATCGCGCGGAGCTTGAGGGCGGCAATCTCGCGATCCAGGTCCTTCGGCAGGGCGTGGACCCCCACGGGAAGCCGGCCCTGGTTCTTGAGCAGGTACTCGCTGGCGAGAGCCTGATTGGCGAAACTCATATCCATCACCGCGCTGGGGTGACCCTCGGCGCTGGCGAGGTTGATCAGCCGCCCCTCGCCGAGGAGGTTGATGGTCCGGCCATCCCGCAGCACGTACTGGTCAACGAAGGCGCGAGGCTGGCGCTTTTCCACGCTGAGGGCCTCGAGGGCCGGGATGTTGATTTCGACATTGAAGTGCCCGCTGTTGGCGATCACCGCGCCGTTCTTGAGCACGGCGAAGGTGTTGGAGTCGACCACATGCTTGTTGCCGGTCGCGGTCACGATAAAGTCCGCCATCGGCGCGGCCTGCTCCATGGGCATGACGCGGAAGCCGTCCATCACCGCTTCGAGGGCCTTGACCGGATCGATCTCGGTGACGATCACATTGGCGCCCAGGCCCCGGGCGCGCTCGGCGATCCCGCGGGAGCACCATCCGTAGCCGGCGACGACGAAGGTCTTGCCGGCCAGCAGAATGTTGGTCGCGCGGATGAGGCCATCGAGGGTGCTCTGGCCGGTGCCGTAGCGGTTGTCGAACAGGTGCTTGGTATCGCTGTCGTTGACCGCGATCACCGGGAACGGCAGGACCCCTTCGGCGGCCATGGCCTTGAGGCGGATCACGCCGGTGGTGGTCTCCTCGGTGCTGCCGAGCATGGAGCGGATCAGGTCCTTGCGCTCTTGCAAGATGCCGGTGACCAGGTCGGCGCCATCGTCCATGGTGATCTGCGGGTTATGGTCAAGGGCGGCCTTGATATGCTGGTAGTACACCTCGTGGCTCTCGCCCTTGATTGCGTAGACCGGGATCTCCTCATAGGCGACGAGGGCGGCGGCCACGTCGTCCTGGGTGCTGAGGGGGTTGGAGGCGCACAGCACCACATCGGCGCCCCCGGCGGCCAGGGTGCGCATGAGGTTGCCCGTCTCGCTAGTGACGTGGAGGCAGGCGCTCACGCGCACGCCGGCGAGGGGGCGTTCGCGCTCGAAGCGCTCCTTAATCAGGCGCAGCACGGGCATCTCCTGCGCGGCCCAATCCATGCGCTTCCGGCCCTGCTCGGCCAGGTTCACGTCCTTGATGTCGTACGACTTGGTCATTGGGAGTCGCTCCTTAGCTAGGATAACCTCTGGTTGTGCGATCGTTCCTGGGCACCGTTGCGGGGCGGTGCGGCGGGCCTGGCCCTCCGTGCTCCCCCTGGTCCGCTCGCGGCGGGGTCGCGCCCCGGCGCGAACCGCGGGAGCCTGCCGCCGCAGGCTGAACGGGGGCTGCGCCTCCTCGCGCCCCGCCAGCGGTAGCGTAGGGATAGTACGTGTTCACATTGCTCCCGGGAGCGCGGGCAGTTTGCCCGCGGAGATGCGCCAGGGGCGGGACGCTCGCGCTCCCGGGCGCGTGGGTTACCCCAGGTGTGAGCAGTTACCAGGGGTGAACCATGTCTCATGTGAACGGGGGAAACCCGGTTTCCCCGCGCTGCTGCCCGCCGGATGGACCGGCGTCGCCCTGCCCTGCCGATCGGGGACCGCAGGTTCCCCGCGCGGTTGCCCATTTACGCCACGCTGGCGCTGCTGAGGGCCTCGGCGGGCAGGTCGTGGCCGAAGGCCTGGCGGTAGCGTTCGGCAAACTCAGCCCGGCTATAGGCATGCTCCTGGCACCCGCGCTGCTCGATCGCGTAGGCCGCGGCCAGGGCGGCGATGCGCCCGGTCACCTCGAGGGGCAGGTCGCGGGCGATGCCAAAGGCCAGGCCGGCCAGGTAGGCGTCCCCGGCGCCGGTGGGGTCCTTCACCTCGCTGACGGGGGCGATAGGGATGCGGGCAGCCAGGCGTCCCTCGGTATAGATCAGCGAGCCCTGTTCACCGCGGGTGACCACGGTGAGGGGCGTGGCGGCGATCAGTTCCTCTTCGCTGACGTCGAGTTTCCGGGCCATCATCCCGAACTCATAGTCGTTCCCCACCAGCACCCGCGCGCCGCGAAGGCCAACTTCGAGGTGGTTGGCGGTCAGCCGTGGCGTCTGCTTACCCGGGTCGAAGATGTAGGGCACGCCGAGTTGCTGGCACTCGACACTGAAGCGCTCAATCGCGTCGGGGCTGGTGGGCGAGATCAGCACCAGATCATCGCCGACCAGGCCGCGGTCGCTCAGGGAGCGGTGATGGTCGTGGCCCATGGCCCCGGCGTAAAAGGCGACGATCTGGTTGTTGGCCCGATCGGTATTGATGAAGCAGGAGGAGGTAAACTCGTGTTCGATAACGGTGATCCCGCTGATATCAACCCCATGCTGCTCCAACCAGCGCCCGTACTCCCCGAAGTCATGGCCGACCGTGCCCACGATCAGGGGGCGTTCGCCGAGCAGGGCCAGGTTATAGGCGATGTTTCCGGCCACCCCTCCGCGCATTTTGCGCATCGAGTCGACCAGGAAGCTGACGGAGAGTATGTGAGCCTTCTCCATCAGCATGTGATCCCGGAAAAAGCCCGGGAAGTCCATAATGTAGTCGAAGGCCAGCGACCCGGTCACAACGATCCGCACGGTTAGCGCTCCTCTCAATGACAGGGCGTACGCGATGGAGGGGGCGCGGGGAGGCGCAGCCTCCCTGCATCCCCCCTTCCCCGCCCGCGGCGGCCCGGCGAACCGTCACCAGCTCCCGCCGCGGGTGCAGGACAACCAGTTCGTGGAGGGCCGCGGGCGCTCCTCCCCGCCGGAAGGCGACCGCATACCTCCTGTAAATAATGCCACGAGTCAGTCGCACACCTCCCGCGCGAGGGTGGGGAAAGCGGCTCTCCCCACGCCCCTACGACGGGCGCGCCGGTTCGGGGGTGGGCCGGGGCGCCTGATCAAAGCCAAAATGGACCCGCGCCGCGGCGGCGATCTCCGCGCAGAGCGTGGCGGCGCGCGCCGCCTGGTCGGCGGGCAGATGGCCGAGGGCGTCACAGGTGCTGATCAGGGAGCGGCTGGCGACGCGTTCCGCAGGCAAGCCGCTTGCCGCCGCCACCTGCTCGATGGCGCCAATGAGGCGGCGCGCCAGGAGCCTCTGCCACTGCTCGACCGGTTCGGGGATATCCCCGGGCACGACACCCCATCCCAGGACCCCGCCACGCTCAAGAAACCGACCGATCGCGTCCGCGGCCTCCACGAGTTCGGCTTCGCGCCTGACGGCGTCGAAGATAATCAGGTCGGTAGGAAGTTCGAGCAGTTCGGCCCAGGGCATGCTTCCCGCGACGCACAGACCGCGCCAGCCAGGGATTTCGGCCAGGGTGCGCGCCAGGAGATCGGCGCCCTCGTCCCGGTCAAGCGGGCAGAAGGGCGAGGAGAGGGCCTCGAGGAACGTCTCGTCGAGGCACAGCAGCGGCGCCGCCCCGGCCATGGCGATCTGCTCATGGAGCCAGCGCGCCCGCAGGGTCACGTGCTGGCCCAGGGCCTCGCGCAGGGCCGGATCGTAGGCCAGGGGACGCTCGTGCTCGTCCACACTCAACAGAGACAGACTGACCGGCCCGGTCAACTCGACCTTGATGATGCGTGGGCGGGCGGCTTCGGCGGCGCGCACCTGCTCGTGAATGGCGCTATGGTACTCGCCGGGAGGGTTGCCCGCGGAGCGTTCGTTGCGCAGGTAGGCCAGGGCGAGCCGGTCGAGGCCCGCCTCTGCGCCCTGGCGCTGCACGATGGCTTGATCGGGGTCGCCGATAAAGCTCAGGCCGGGAAAGCCGGCGAGGGCGAGGGCGAAGGGAGTGGCGTGCGCTCCACGCTGGCTCAGCACGGCGATGGTGGGCGCGGCGTCGGGGGAGGAGGGCCTGGCGGAGGGCAGGCCGGCCCGTGGCGCCGGCAGGCAGGCGGGAACGAACGATGACCCCATAGTCGCTCGATTGGCCGCGAGAACCGCGGGATGAACAGTTTGCTCGGCCGCAGGCACCCGGCTACCGCCTCTCCATGACCACGCGGCGCAGACCCTCGCCGAACGGCGGATGGACGACCCCCTGTTCGGTGATGATGGCCGTGATCAACTCGTTGGGTGTGACGTCGAAGGCGGGATTGGCCGCGCGGACATTGGCCGGCGCGACCATCCGCTCGCCGCAGTGGGTAACCTCTGCTTCGGGACGTTCTTCGATCGGGATCTGATCGCCGTGGTCGAGCGAAAGATCGATCGTTGACGATGGCGCGGCGACGAAGAAGGGCAGGCCATGGGCGCGGGCAAGGACGGCGAGGCTGTAGGTGCCGATCTTGTTGGCCGTGTCGCCATTGGCCACGATGCGGTCGGCGCCGACGATCACGCAATCCACGCGCCCGCAGCGCATCATATAGCCGGCCATGTTATCGGTGATCAGGGTCAGGGGAATGCCCGCCTGCTGCAACTCCCAGGCGGTGAGGCGGGCGCCCTGGAGGAAGGGCCGCGTCTCGTCCACAAAGACGTGGATCGAGCGGCCCTGGGCGAAGGCGGTGCGGATGGGAGCCAGCGCCGTGCCATAGCCGGCAGTGGCCAGGCCCCCCGCGTTGCAGTGGGTGAGCACGTGGCCCCGCGGGGGGATCAGCGGCGCCCCGTGGTCGCCAATGGCGTGGCACATGGCCAGATCCTCGGCCAGAATGGCGTGGGCCTCCTCCAGCGCCGCGGCGCGGATCGCCGCCGGCCCCTCGGGGGCACTGGCGCGTGCCCGGTCGAGCACCCGCCGCGTGGCCCAGGCCAGGTTGACCGCGGTCGGGCGCTGCGCGTCGAGGGTGGCCTTCGCCGCTTCCAGTTCGCCGATGAGGTCGTTCGACGTTGTCGCCGGGCTGTTCCGGGCTGCCAGGGCCATCGCGTAGGCGGCGGTGCAGCCGATGGCCGGCGCGCCGCGCACCACCATGGCCTTGATCGCCCAG
Organism: Chloroflexaceae bacterium; assembly: GCA_034434655.1. GTDB lineage: Bacteria > Chloroflexota > Chloroflexia > Chloroflexales > Chloroflexaceae > JACAEO01. The sequence continues at coordinate 294 of DAOTYR010000304.1, read as the reverse complement.
GCCACCCGCGCCACATCCTCGCAGCGCACCGTCTCCTGGACGTGAGGGAGACGGCGCTGATCGATCAGGCACACGGCCCCCGCTTCCCACCAGACTGTTCGCAGTTCTTCGGCCATAGTGCAAGAAAAGCCTCTCGCGCGGCGAGAGGCTGCATGCGTTCCTCTCATCTCCCGGCGAATGCGCGTGCCCCGCCGCTGGAATTGGCACCGTTCCGCGTTACGTCCGGCGTGGGGGCGCCGTGCCGCTGCGGAGGTTGCCGGGCTTCATCGGGCCAGTCCCTCAGCCCCTCTGGAT
>DAOTYR010000303.1:0-1827 GCA_034434655.1 Chloroflexaceae bacterium | reverse complement strand
GCCTGGGGGCATGTGTCGGCGGGCGTCGTTTGGGACTGGATGTTTGCCGTGCTGGCGCTGGCCGCGCTGCTCGGCCTGGCGCGCGGCTTCTTCCTGACGGCGCGCCAGGGAATACCGCTGTGGCGACGGCGCTGCGTCTGGCTGTTCTTCGGCGCGGTCACCCTCGGCTGGATGGCCGTTTTCGTCCGCCTTCACCCCTTGCCGCCCCTCGAGTTTGGGGTGTATATTCCCCGAGGGCGCTACATGTTCTGGGCTATCGTCCCAACCCTCTGGCTACTGTTGCTGGGCCTGCGCTTCCTGCTTCCCGCCGGCTGGCGCCCGGCCGGAACCTGGCTCATGGTGGCGCTCATGCTGATATTCGACCTGGTCGCCCTTGTGACGATCGCCACGACCTTGCGTTGACGCCCCACGGCCCTTCTGCTACAATCCTGCGGCGTATGCGCCCGGCGCATACGCGCCTTTGTATGGCTGAGTGCGCGAGGGCTGCGGCCCGCGTCCGGGCGGGGGCGGCGCCGGCCCAAACCCTCCCGCGGGTGGGGGGATGGGGGAATCGGGTTCCCCACACCCCTGCTCCAGCAGCCTATGTTCACGTTAGGGAGCTGTGATGGAACAAGAGATTGATCTGCGTCCCTACGCGCAGGCCGTGCTGCGCCGCTGGCGCTGGGTTGCCGTCGGGGTGCTGGCGGCAGTCGCCCTGGCGGTGATCATCACGCTGGTCCTGCCTCGCGCGAATAGCGCCAGCGCCAACGTGTTGATCGAGCCGGTGATCGCGCAAGTGTCGCTTGATGCGCGTTTTGCTGAGCGTGATACGGGTCTATTTACCAACCCGAACACCCGCCGCCAGGCGCTAATCGACCTGGCCACCAGTCCGGTGCTGGAGGCGCGGGTGCTGGAAAAGCTCGGGCAAGCGGATCTCAAACCCGGCGATCTGCTGCGACGGGTGCAGGTGCGCGCTACCAGCGATTTGCTGACGATTACCGCTAGTGGTAGAGATGCCGCCGATGCGGGCCGGCTGGTCCAGCTCTGGGGCCAGATGTACGAAGACCTGGTCAGGGAGTTGTACGGCGGAGGATCGTTCGGTGTCGAGCGCATTGACCAGGAACTGGACGAGGCCCGCGCGCGCTATGCCGAGGCCCAGATCGCCGTTGAAGCCTTTCTGCGCGAGGGCGATCTGATGCGTGTCTCTCAGGAGGTAGCGCGGCTGCAGGAACTGCTGGACACCTCGCGCCAGGCTCAGAAGGATCTCTATGCTGCCTACCTTGCGCGCACCCAGCAACTGAGCCTGGTGCTGGAAGACGCGCGTATGCTGCGCGCCGATGTGGAGCGCGGCGAGGGCGCGCCCGCCGATGCGCTGGCGGCCCTGGTGGTGCGGCTACGGGCTGCCGGCGGCGAGAACCTGCCGGTGGACCTGACGATCAGCAGCCCCGAGACGCTGGCTGCCGGTCGCGAGGCGACCCTGAGCGAACTGGAACGCCTGACCGCGGTCATCGAGAGCGAGCGCGACCGTCTGATGGACGAGGCGGATCGGATGGCCGCGACCATCGCCGCCGGCGACGCCTCCGCGGTGGGCCTTGATGCAACGACCCGCTCGCGCTATGAGGCCGAACTGGCCGACGCCCAGGGCCGTCTGGCCGCGCTGACTGCCAGGCAGCGCATGTTAAACCAGATGCTTGATGTGACGTCGAACACGCTCGCGGTGTTGCAGGCCAAACGCGATGAGCAGGTGATCGCCCAGGCCACCTCCAGCATCTCGGTGCGCTACCTCGGCGATGCGCCTGTCCCTCCGGCTTCGCGCGCCGTTCTCCTGGTCCGCAATGGGCTGATCGC
>DAOTYR010000302.1:0-6028 GCA_034434655.1 Chloroflexaceae bacterium | reverse complement strand
TTCCTCTCATCTCCCGGCGAATGCGCGTGCCCCGCCGCTGGAATTGGCACCGTTCCGCGTTACGTCCGGCGTGGGGGCGCCGTGCCGCTGCGGAGGTTGCCGGGCTTCATCGGGCCAGTCCCTCAGCCCCTCTGGATAGCGCTATGGAGTTCGATGGGCCGGGTGGACCCCACCAAACGATGCGCGATTATAACATGCTCGCCTGTCTGTGACAATATCAGCCGTCCACGTGGCTCCGCCGCACACCGACGGGATAAACATTCTTCTTGGGAGGGCGAAGCCCTATAAGCGCGAACGTAAGCGTGTGGCTCTGTGAAGCCACAGACGGCTTGCCAGAGGGCGATACAGCCCAGGGGGCACAGCTTTCGACGGGCTTTCTGGGACGATTCTGAGAGCGTACCCTCCCATTTTGCCGCTTCAGGAAGCCCTCGCCTGTTAAGTTCGCGCCTATAGGGCGAAGCCCTCCCACCGGGTGGGGGTCTGGGGAAACCTGGTTTCCCCAGACCCCTGCTTGAGGGCGTAGCCCCTCCCAAACCCTCCTGCGGGCGGGGGTATGGGGGAACTTGGTTCCCCCATGTTCACGTCGTTAGTGAAACACCTTCTCCGGGCGCCAGTGGTCGCCGATGCGGCGCAGGACGGCCAGCAGCGCGCCCTCGGGGCCGTGGGCGCGTGCCCATTCACTGCTGAGGGCCGGGATGTAGACGGGCATGCCGTTCGCCACGCGGTGTGCCTGCGCCGCGTCGAGGGTGACGGCGGGCCAGTCAGCGATGGCGATTTCGGGGGGGAGCAGCGCCGCGACCAGGTATTCCGGGCCGGCGCCGAGGGTGTCGAGGGGGAGGGCCGTATCCAGGTGGAACGGGCCAACGAACGTGCGCCGGAGCGCCGCCAGGTGCGCGCCGCAGCCCAGGGCCGCGCCGATGTCGCGCGCCAGGCTGCGCATGTAGGCCCCCTTGCCGCACTCCACCACGATACGCAGCATGTCGGGGCCGGCGCGCTCCCAGTCGAGGCGGTAGATGACCACCGGGCGCGGCGGCAGTTCCGGGGCCACGCCGGCGCGGGCCAGTTCATAGAGCCGGCGACCCTGGTAGTGCAGGGCGGCGTAGGCTGGCGGGATCTGGAGGATGTCGCCCCGCAGCGGGGCGACGGCCGCCTCGATTACCGCGGCATCGAGGGGCGGCACGGGGCGGGTCGCCACAACCTCGCCTTCGGCGTCGTCGGTCGCGGTGGTCACTCCCAGGCGCACCAGGCCCACGTAGCCCTTGCGCGCGCCGGCCAGGTACTCGATCAGACGGGTGGCGTGGCCCAGGGCCACCGGCAACACCCCGGTCGCCATGGGGTCGAGTGTGCCGGCGTGCCCGACGCGGGCGGAGCGGCCCGCCAGGCGCCGAATGCGCGCCACGACATCGTGAGAGGTCGGGCCGGCCGGTTTATCAATGTTCAGGAAGCCGTGGAGGGTCATGGTTTGCGATGAGCCTGAGTAGGGAGGTTATGGTCTGATTGTGCCATGGCCCAGCTCGGCCCGCAGCATGGGCAGCACGGTGGCCCGGGCCTCGTCCAGGCCCATATGGAGGGTGGCGCCGGCGGTCTGGGCATGGCCCCCGCCTCCCAGGCGTTGGGCGATGATCGAGACGTCGATGTCGGGCGTGGAGCGCAGGCTGAGTTTGACCGTCGCGGCGTCGCGCTCCTTGAACAGGGCGCAGAGCCGCACGCCGTCAATGCGCTGCATGCGCATAATCGTATCATCGGTCGCCTCGTCGCCGGCCCCGGTGGCGGCCAGATGTGTCAGGGTCACGCTGGCCCAGGCCAGGGGCCCCTCGCGGCGCATGTCGCTGAGGACCAGGGCGGTCAGGCGCATGGTGCTCTCGGGGATGCTGAAGTAAACCGCGGTGATCACCGCGCGCAGGTCGGCGCCGCTGGCGAGGATGTCGGCGGCGGTGCGCAGGGTCTGCGGCGAGGTGTTGCTGGTCTGGAAGCTCTGGGTGTCGGTGGTGAGGCCCAGGTAGAGGCAGGTGGCGGCCTCGGGGCCGACCGGCAGCGCCATGGCCCGCAGGAGGCGGAAGAGCAGATCGGCGGTGGAGGCCGCCCGCGGGTCAATCAGGTTCAGCGAGCCACCGCCGTCGTTGGTTACGTGGTGATCAGTGATCAGCAGCGGCTGCTTGAGCAACTCGGGCAGGTGGGCGTCGGCGATGGGGCCGACGCGCTGCGGGGTGGCGGTGTCGAGCATCCAGGTCAGATCGGCCACGGGCAGCGCATCGCCGGGATGGAAGACTCGGAGCCACTCGGCGCCGGGGAGGCGCAGGCAGTAGGAGGGCGCGGGCGAGGAGAGCAGGCAGAGCGGTTCTTTGCCGATGGCGCGCAGGACGTGGGCCGCGCCGAGCATAGACCCGACCGCGTCGCCGTCGGGGTTGACGTGGGTGAGCAACAGAATGCGCCGGGCCGGGGCGATCTGCGCGCGAAACAGCGGCGCGGCAATGTCGGGATCGGTGTGGATCATGCTACACGTGTTGTATCAGCCGGTACACCGTATGTCCGGAGCGCTTCTTGATCTCTTTGAGCTTGAGATTGTGCCGTGGCCCGAGGCGCGGGATCAGATGGTTCAGCCCGCTGACGACCACGAACCAGTACTCGCCGCCGGGCCGCAGGTGTTCCAGAGGGGCAAGCACAAACTCCTGCTCGATCGCCAGGTCGCCGATCTTGGCGGGAACATTCGCGGCGATCAGATCATACGGCCCCGGCGGAACCGCCTCCATCCCCACGCTGCCGACCACGGTGGCATTGGTGACCCCGTTGAGCGCCAGGTTATGCCGGGTGTAGCGCACGGCCAGCAGATCCTTGTCGGCCAGCACCACCGTGGCCCGGGGATAGCGCCGCGCCAGGGCGATGCCGATCACCCCGATGCCGCAACCGAGGTCGAGGATGCGCGTGGGCGGCTCGGACGGCTCGATGGTGCGCAGCAGGAGATCCGTGCCCTCATCAACCTGAAACGACGAAAAGAGCGTGTGCCCCACATCGAAGACAAACTGCTGGCCGCCCAGGGCGTAGGGGATGCGCTTTTTGTAGTAGGCGTCTGGTCCGTCCATAGGGTCTAACGTGAACATAGGCTGCTCACCTACGCGCATGCGGCGGTGCAGCCCCCCTCCTAACCTCCCCCTGCTGGGGGGAGGCGCCGGACTCCCTCCCCCCAGCGGGGGGAGGGCTGGGGAGGGGGGCAGTCACCTTGCCCGCGTAGATGCGACGAGGGCGGGCCGCCCGTGCTCCCGGGCCGTTTTCATTGGGCGTGGTGCGCCCCGCGAATGGGACCTGACGTAAACATAGTTTCCTGGAGTAGGGGTCTGGAGAAACCCGGTTTCCCCGTCCTCTTCACCCGGTGGGCGGGTATGGGCAGGCGCAGCCCCTGCGCGGACGCGGGCCGGAGGCCCGCGCACCTGGCCCCCGCCCATAACGTTTGCCTCATTCGTCCGGGCGCTGTTCCGCGTCGGGCCGTTCGTCGTCGAGCCGGGGCGGATTGGCCTTGCGTTCCTCTTCCACCTGGCGCAGCAGTTCCTGAATGTGCAGACTGTAGTCCAGCGACGTATCGTGGATGAAGCGCAATTCGGGGATAAAGCGCATATGGCTCATCTCCTCGGCCACGCGCTTGCGAATGAAGCCCCTGGCGCGCTCAAGGCCCTCCAGCGTTTCAGCCTGTTGGGCGGGATCGCCCATGATCGAGATGCGCACCTTCGCGTGCTGCAGATCCGCGCTGACCTCCACCCCGGTAACGGTGGCGAAGCCGATGCGCGGATCCTTCAGTTCATACTGGATGACTTCGCCGATGATCCGCTGCATGGTATCGGCGATCTGCTGGAGCCGCTGTTTCGACATCGATCACCCCGGAGGGGCGGGTCCCGAGGGGCACGGCCCTCCGGGACGCGCCCGCTTAGAAACTGCCCTCGATGCGTTCCTGGCGGTAGAACTCCATGCTATCACCCACCTGCACATCGGTAAAGCCCTCGACGACGAGGCCGCACTCGTAGCCCGCGGTGACCTCGCGCACATCGTCCTTGAAGCGCTTCAGGCTACTGATCTTACCGTCGTGGATCACCGCGCCATTGCGCAGCACGCGCACGCGCTGGCCGGTGCGGGTAATCTTGCCATCGCTGACATAGAGGCCGGCGACGATCTCGCGGGTGGGCAGGCGGAAAGTATTGCGCACCTCGGCGTAACCCTCGACCACCTCCTTGAAGGTCGGCGCGAGCATACCGGTGATAGCCTTCTTAATATCATCGGTCAGTTGGTAGATGATATTGTAGAAGCGAATATCGATCCCCTGCTGTTCGGCGGCGCGGCGGGCGGCCGGGTCGGGCCGGGCGTTAAAGCCGATAATAATCGCCTGCGAGGCGGCGGCCAGATTGACATCGCCCTCGGTAATCGCCCCGGTGCCCTTGTGGATGACCTTGATCTGCACCTCGTTCTGGGCCTCGTTCAACTGATTGAACTGATGCTCGATCGCGCCGATGGACCCCTGCACGTCAGCCTTGAGGATGATATTGAGTTCCTTCACCTGGCCCTGCTGGACCTTGCTGAAGAGATCCTCGAGACTGGCGCCGCGCGCGGTGGTTGCCATGGCTTCAAGGCGGGTCTGGCGGGTGCGCTGGAGGGCTATCTCACGGGCCACAGCCAGGTCATCCATCACCTGGAGGATGTCGCCGGCCTGGGGCACGCCTTCGAGGCCGAGGATCTCCACCGGGGTGGACGGCTCGGCGAAGCGCAGGCGCTTGCCGCTATCGCTGAACATAGACTTGATCTTGCCGGCAACCCCGCCCACGAGCACATTATCTTCGGGGCGCAGGGTGCCATTCTGGATCAGCACCGTGGCGACCGGGCCGCGGCTCTTATCAAGCTCGGCCTCGATGATCGTGCCGACGGCGGGCGCGTTGGGGTTGGCCTTGAGTTCGAGCATATCGGCAACGAGCAGGATCATTTCGAGCAGGCCGTCGATATTGATTTTGGCGCGCGCGGAAACCTCGACGCAGGGCACATCGCCGCCAAACTCCTCCACAATCACGTCCGCGGCCGCCAGTTGCTCTTTGATGCGCGCGGGATTGGCGGTGGGCAGGTCAATCTTGTTGATTGCCACGATCATGGGCACGCCGGCCGCCTTGACGTGGGCGATGGCCTCGCGGGTCTGGGGCATCACGCCATCATCGGCGGCCACCACCAATATGACGATATCGGTAACCTGGGCGCCACGGGCGCGCATAGCGGTAAAGGCTTCATGGCCCGGCGTATCCAGGAAGGTGATCTTACGGTGGTTAATCTCAATCTGATACGCGCCGATATGCTGGGTAATCCCGCCGGCCTCCCCCTCGGCCACCCGCGACGAGCGGATGGCGTCGAGCAACTTGGTTTTTCCGTGGTCAACATGGCCCATAATCGTCACAACGGGGGGCCGCGGGCGCATATCGCGAGGATCTTGTTTGAGCAAAACGTCCTTAACGTCCTCGACGACACTTGCCAGTTGCTCAGGCACCTTCTCGACCGTTTCGATCGAGAAATCGGCGGCGATCAAGGCCGCGGTCTCATAGTCAATCTGCTGATTGATGTTGGCGAGCACGCCGCCTTTGAGCAGGGCCTTGAGGATTTCAGAGGCCCCGATGCCCGTGACTTCGGAGAACTCGCGCACGGTCATAACACTCGGCAGTTCCACCGGGCCGCGGGGTCGCGCGGCCACTGCGGGCCCGGGGCGCGCGCCAGGAGCGGGGCGGGCCGGGCGAGCGGGGCGCACGCCGATGGCCGTGTCACGCTCTTCGGGGCCGCGGCGCCCGCCACTGCGACTCCCGCCGCCGGAGCGTCCGCCCCCGCCGCCGCCAGCGCCGCCGGAGCGTCCGCCCCCGCCGGAGCGACTGCTGCCCCCGCCGCCAGCGCCGCCGCCAGCGCCGCCGGGGCGCCCGCCGCCCCCGCCGCCGCCGGGGCGCCCGCCCCCGCCGGAGCCGCCGGGGCGCCCGCCGCCCCCGCCGCCGCCGGAGCCGCCGGGGCGCCCGCCGCCCCC
>DAOTYR010000301.1:0-1689 GCA_034434655.1 Chloroflexaceae bacterium | reverse complement strand
AATCGCTACTCAAATGAGCGAAAGCCTGAGGCGCTCCCCGCGGATGTGAGAACCAGGCTCGATACCATCATCAATGATGTGCGCGACACAGCCCTCAAGGCTACTCCCGGCGAGATCGTGCGTATGTCGGCGGAACTCCACGCCCTGGTGCGATGGTACGACCATCAGCCCTTCCCGGCGCGGGATGTCCACGTCCTGCTCTACACCGACACCTGGCTTGGCGAGCGAGCCGCCCAGATCGTCGAGGCATATCTCCGCCGCCAGGGGTGTCAGCAGGTGATCCCTTATCGCCAGAAAGATTTGCAAACCGCCGATCTCAGCAGTTTCCAGTTGGCCCTGAGTGAGATCGTCAAATGGCTTGAAGAACTGTTGTCTGACTATCAGCATCGCGGGTATCGGATCGTCTTCAATCTGACCGGAGGCTTCAAGAGTGTGCAGGGCTTTTTGCAGGCTCTGGCGCCGTTCTACGCCGATGAGGTGATCTACATTTTCGAGTCGCAGCAAGCCCTCCTGCGCATCCCGCGCCTGCCGGTGCGCCTGGTGGCCACGGAGACCGTTCGCGAGCACCTGCATACCATCCGCCGCTTGAGTCTCGGTCTGCCGGTGGCTGAAACGGAGCCTGGCAAGCTGCCCGAGACGCTGCTCATGCGTGTCAATGGCGACGTGGCGCTGTCGCCCTGGGGTGAGGTGATCTGGGGTCAGGAACGCAAGACGGTGTACGGGGAAAAACTCCTTCCCTCACCCGACGAACGCCTGGTCTTCGGCCCTCAATTCGAGCGCAGCGTCCGAGGTCTCCCGCCTGATCGTCTGGCGCTGGTGAATGAGCGGATTGATGACCTGGCGCGCTATCTGGTCGCCGGTCACAACCGGAAAGCGCTCGATGTCAAGCCGTTGCAAGGCAATCCGCGTCCGCCTTCGACCCATGAGTGCAATGCCTGGAGCGACCGCGACGCGCGACGGATCTTTGTCCATTACGAGGGAGCAAAGCTGGTGCTTGACGCCCTGGATCGGGGCTTGCACTAAGGTTATCGAGCAATTCATCCGCTCACCATGGTCCTTTGGAGCGGGGTGTGGGGAAACCAGGTTTCCCCACACCCCCGCCCGCGGGCGGGTTGGGGAGGGCGCGGCCCTCCCAGGAACAATCGTATGTTCTCCCATCAGGATGCGACGCAGCCGCATGGATGGCGCTCAGCCGCGCGGGCGGGCTAGAGCGGATGAATTGCTCAAAGACCATAACATGGTCTTTGAAGAAATAATCCGGTATAGCCCGCGCAGGCGGGCTTCGCATGCCATAGCCGAGGGCTTCAGCCCCACGGCCGGCCCGGTATACCGAATTATTTCTTCAAAGACCATAACTAAGGGTACCACCGCCGGGGCCTGGCATGATGTGGACCCGGATGCAGGCCGGACAGGAACATAGCCTATGACCGAACTTCTCGACTTCACGCCGGAAATCGCCGCGGGTCTGGCCCATCCAGACTCGCCGCCGCCAGCGCTCCTGGCCCTGGTGCGGGAGACGCTAGCGATGCCCGAGAGGCCCGCTCTGGCCGATCTCCTGGAGATGCAGCGGCGCATTGCCGCCGACCCGCTGGCCCGCCGGCCGATCGGCCTGGTCTACGGCGGGGCGACGAAGATCAAGGGCTACGTCTTCGAGGCCCCGAAGCTGCCGGAGATCCGTGGGGCCAGCGC
>DAOTYR010000300.1:0-3927 GCA_034434655.1 Chloroflexaceae bacterium | reverse complement strand
CGCCCGCGTCGCGTCGCCGCGGGCAAGCTGTCCGCGCTCTCAGGAGACACGTGAACACGTAGCCGCTCTGGTCCTGCAACGGCACGTCGCTCCGGCGGAGGTGCGGGGGCCGCAGACTCCGAAGTCGCTCTGTGGCGTCCCGGCGGGGCCCGTGGCCCTTCCGAGCCCCCCTTCAGGGGGAAAGGTCATTGTCGTATGCAGCGCGGCGGCGGCGTTTCCACCCTCAGCGGAACGTGTGGCTCATCGGCGTCGTTGCCTGATCGAGGGGCGCGTACAGTTCCTGGTAGGCCCCCCAGAAGCCGTAGACGGCCCGCACATAGCCGCGGGTCTCCCCAAAGTCGATCTGCTCGGTGAAGCGATCCGCATCGGCCACGCGACTCCCGCCGGCCCAGCGTTGCGCGTTGCCCAGGCCGCCGTTGTAGGCCGCCAGGGCCCCCTGCACGCTTCCCTCCATGTCGGCGAGGCGCCGGCCCAGGTAGTAACTGCCGAAGCGGACACTCACCGCCGGCCGGTAGAGGTCGTCGAGGGTAAAATCGCTGACCCCCAGGTTCTGGGCGATGCCCTGGCCGGTCTCGGGCATGACCTGGGCCAGCCCGCGCGCCCCGACCCACGAGGTGGCCCCGGGGTTGAAGAGGCTCTCCTGGCGCAACAGGGCGTAGAGCAGGCGCGGGTCGAGGCTGTTGGCCGCCGCCTCCCGGCTGACCAGGTCGGCGTAAGGGGTGGGGAAGATCAGGCGCCGCAGGGCCAGCGGCGCCTGTGCCGGATCGGGGGCCAGCGCGGCCAGTGCTTCGGCGGCCAGCAGCGCGGGGTAGGTCGCGCCGCCCTGATGGGCGGCCTGCGCCAGGCGCACCAGCGCCCAGGGCTGCTGGCGCCCCTCGTCGAGGCCCTCGCGCCACTCGTTGGTCGCCTCGACCTGCAAACCCACCTGTTCGAGTTGCGCGGCGCGCGTTGCCCGTTCGTCGTCGGGCAGCGGCGCCGGCGCGCCGGCCCAGGAGGTTACCCAGGTCTCCAGTTCGCTCCACTCTTCCGGGGCAATCGGCGCCCCGATGGGCAGGGCGCCGGCGGGCCGTCTGCCCAGTTCCTCCGCCGCCCGCACGCCCTCGTAGCTGTGGGGCGCGGCGGCGATCGCCGCGGCAAAGAGCGCCTCGGCGGCCGCGGCGTCGCCCTGGTCGCGGGCCGCGCGGGCGGCCCAGAAGGCCCCCCGCGCCCGCCACCCTCCCTCGCTGTTGTCGGCCAGCGTCTGCCAGGCGGCGCGCGCCTCGGCGACGCGCCCCGCTTCGTACAGGCCCAGGCCGGCCCGGTGCAGGGCCACGCGCCCCTCGGCGCTGGCCGGGTAGCGCCGCCCCAGGTCGAGACGCGCCTGCAACGCGCCTTCACTGTCACCCAGGCGCTCGCGCAGTTGCGCCGCCCGATCCAGCGCCACCGGCGCGCGCGGGTCGTCGGGATAGGCCGCGGCGTACTCCAGGTAGCCCTGGATGGCCCCCGCGACGTTGCCGGCCTGTCCTGTGGTCTGGACCCGGTCGAGTTGGGCCTGGCGCCCGGGCTCGCTGGTGGGATCGAGGGCCGTAGCTTCGGTCAGGGCGGCCAGCGCCCCCGCCATGTCGCCCGCGGCGCGCAGGGCCAGCCCGCGCAACCGGCGCAGTTCGATTGCCGTGGCGAGGTCGGCTTCCGCGGCGATCGCCCGCTCGAACTGCGCGACCGCGTCGGTCCAGCGCCCGGCAGCCATGTAGATCCGCCCGGCCTCGGCCGCGCTCACCTCCGTGGCGCCTGTGGCGAGCAGATAATCCACCGCGGCGGCGGCCTCGGGCGTTTCCGGCGCGCTCGCCGCCAGTTCCAGCCGCCAGCGTCGCGCCTGCTCGCCCTGGCCCTGGGAGTCGGCCAGGGCGATCGCCCCGGCCAGCACACGGGCGCGGTAGGCCGGCTGGCGGGCCAGGGCCAGCAGTTCGGGGTAGAGGGCCAGGGCCTCGGCGGGGCGACCGGCGGCCACGAGCTGGGCGATGGCCTGTTCAACGGCCCCCGCTCGCTCGCCCCGCGGGATGGCGCTGCGCGCCGCGACCAGGTAGCTCGCGGCGGCCTCGGCGCGCCGCTCCAGGACCTGCTCCTGCGCCGCCTGGCGCAGGGCGGCGTACGGCGCGATGGGCGTCTCCAGGGCGCGGTACGCCTGGTACGCGACGATCGCCGCGGCGTGATCGCCGGCCGCCTCGTGGCCGCGGGCGATCCAGAAAAGCGCTGGCGGGCGCAGGGGATGCTCCGCCGGCGCCGCGGCCAGAAACGCGCGTAGCATCTCGACCGCCGAGGTCCAGCGACCGCGGCGGGCGAAACTCTCGGCCAGGTAGTAGCGCGCCGCCAGAGCCTCGGCAGCATCCGGGTAGCTCCGCAGCAGGGCGCTGAGATCGGCGCCGGATGCCGCGTCATCGCCGATGGCCCGCGCCGCCAGGGCCCGCTGGAGCAGCACGGGGGCGGGAGGCAGGGCCTCGGTCGCGGCGTCACGGGGCGCCGGAACGGCGGGCGCGTCGGGGGAGGGGACGGTCACCACCTCGCAGGCGCTCAAACTCACGACGAGCAGCGCGCCGAGCAGAATCGCGATGCTTCGACTCATGGATTGCGATCGATCCGATCCTCGCGCCAGCGGAACACGAACTGCTTCTCGGCCGTCCGGTCGCGGCGGAAGCGCCAGAGGCGCGTGGGGCGACCGCGCCCCTCGCGGACAACGTTGGTCTCCTCCAGCAGATTCGACTCCTTGATTTTACGGTAGAAATTGCCCTTGTCGAGCTTTTCGCCGAGGATCTGCTCGTAGATGTGCTTCAGCTCGAGGATGGAGAATAGCTCCGGCAACAACTGGAAGGCCAGGGTCGTATACTCCAGCTTGGAGCGCAGGCGCGAGATGGCGTAGGCCAGGATCTGTTCGTGGTCGAAGGCGAGCTGTTCGGGCAAGGCGCGCACCGGCCACCAGCGCACATCGGTGCTCTCATCGCTCACCGAAATCTTCTGCGCGTCGGCGCGCACCAGCGCGATGTAGGCCACGCTGATCACGCGCATCCGCGGGTCGCGCCCCGGGTCGCCGAAGGTGTACAACTGCTCCAGGTACACGTCGCGCACACCGGTCTCCTCTTCGAGTTCGCGGCGCGCCGCCGCCTCAAGCGACTCATCCATGTTGATGAACCCGCCCGGAATGGCCCAGAACCCCTCGAAGGGCCAGTGGCGTCGCTGCACGAGCAACACGTGCAGTTCCTGGTTGATCAACGTGAAAATGACCACGTCAACCGTCACTGCGGGCCGTTCGTAGCGCGTCGGATCGTATGCGTGCTGGCTCGTTTCAGCTTCCATGGCACGCCCTCCTGATAGTGTATAAATAACACTATCATAGAACACGCCGGCGTGGGTGTCAAGCCGGGCGCCTGACGTGAACATGGGGGAACCAGGTTCCCCCATACCCCCGCCCGCGGGAGGGTTTGGGAGGGCACAGCCCTCAAGCGAGGGTGTGGGGAAACCGGGTTTCCCCGGCCGCGCACCCCGTGGGCGGGCGGCGTCCGCGGGCAGGGGTGTGGGGAAACCGGGTTTCCCCATACCCCTAACGTGAACATAGGCTGCTCACCTACGCGCATGCGGCGCTGAACCCCCCCTCCCAACCTCCCCCCGCTGGGGGGAGGAGCCGGACTCCCTCCCCCAGCGGGGGAGGGCTGGGGAGGAGGCCGTCACCTTCGTTGCAACGTAGTGCCGCTCGAGCAGGGGTCTGGGGAAACCGGGTTTCCCCGGACTCCCGCCCGGTGGGAGGGGTTGGGAGGGCAAGGCCCTCCCCCAATTCACCCCTCGGCGCCATTGCCGCGATCGCGTTCCTTGGGCGGGCGCCCGGTGCGAATATTGCGCAGCGAGTGGATGGTAGCGGCAATCGCGCGGTCGGCCCACCCATAGATCGTCGGGCGGCTC
>DAOTYR010000299.1:0-4324 GCA_034434655.1 Chloroflexaceae bacterium | reverse complement strand
GTCGCGGCATCACGAGATAATAGCCGTCGTGCCCGCCGATGCGCAGCGGAAAGGCCGGATTGCCCGTCGTGATCAATGCGCGCGTGTTCGCCACATTGGGGGTGAAACGAGCCACGAGCGCCAGCCGATCCGAGGTGATCGCCGCCGCGATGGCCGGCGAACTGCCCGCCGTCGCGCCCGGCGCGGCCAGCGCGGTCCATAAGCGCCGCTGTGTGAACTCAGGATTGACAAGCAAGAGAAACGGTTCACCAGCTTCGTAGTTGCCGAGCGTCTGATCGAAGAGTTGCATGGCGCCCCGGTTCGGCAGACAACACGCAGCATCGCCGACGATCAGTAACGCGCCGTCTGCCGCCGCTGCCAGCCCCCGGATGGTGATCGAATTGCCTTTGCCGTCGCTCAGGCGGGTGAGCAGCCACTGCCCGCGCAGCAACGCGCCGTTCGCCGGATCGAAGCGTCCGTACCAGGCCAGGGAACGGGCGCCGCTGAGATTGGACGGGTCGTTGTAGGTGTCAAATTTGATTAACTCGCTCCTGCTCAGCGCGCGGCTCACATCGGCAGGATCGCGCCCGAAGATCGAATGACCGCCGTCGGTAAAGCCGGCGAAATAGAGCAGGCCGTCCGCGCCCAGGGCCAGCCGCCGGCCTTCGCTATCAGCGGTCAGACCGGCTTGTTGCGCCGCGGCGGCGCTAACACCGTACCGCTGCCACGCCAGACTGCCGTCATCCATCCGATAGGCGCGCAGAAATGCCACCTTGAGATTAGCAGCAGCCTGGGTGTAACCGGTGGCAAAGACCAGGTTGTTCGTCGGGTCAATCGCAATGTCGGCCACGGCAGTGCCGGCAATGCTGATAGCGAGCGGCGCCGCGCCGGTTGAGGGGTAGACCAGGAGCGTCCTGGTGGCGTCCAGCAATGCTGCCACCCGCCCATCGGCGGCAATCGCGCAGCGTGACACGTTCCCCGGCGTTGCCGTCCAGCGGATGGTTGTCAGATCGGGTTCGAGCGCGATCAGGCCGTCCGCTCCACAGACCACGACCCTGCCATTGGCGGCCAGCGCTGCGTGGGCAAGCGTCGAAGCCACGCGGACCACCCGGCTTACCGTCCGTCCGTCAGCCGCAATCTGTATCAATGCGCCTGCTCCACCCCCTGGCAGCACCGTCTCCGGGACGCCGGCCAGCGCCGGCACGACGCCGGCCAGCACTAGTTCGCCGGAAGCCTTCATACCGACCGCCACCGGCGTGTCATCTTGCCCACTGCCAAGATACCCGGCCACCGTTGGCGGCGGCACTAGCGGTGTTTGCACCAGTGGAAGCCAGACCGTCGCCGATCCAGATTGGGCTTGCGCGGAAGCCAGCCAGCTCACGAACACGAGCGCAACGATACAGAGAGTTCGGACGAGCATAGGTGCTCCTGCAGGCTATGGGTATGTCAACATGACACTCGGGGAGTTACGCGCTCGCCTTCCGGCGGGAGCAATGACAGTTTACCATTCTTTATCCCGTTGGCGTGCAGCGCGGCTGCATGGACGGCTACCCTGAACAGAGGCCGCTGGAGCGGGGGGGATGGGGAAACCGGGTTTCCCCAGTCCCCTGCGGATGCGGGCCAGAGGCCCGCGCACCCGGGCCCCGGGCCCCGGTCCCCGGGAGGGTACGGCTGAGGCGGTTCTCCGCCGGTAGTGCGCGGCCCAGTCACAGCAACAAACTGCTATGATCCCACCATCAGTATTGCTCGAACAGACCCTGGCGGCCCACGGTGATCGGCTCTACCATGTGGCGCTGCTGGCCGGGGGCGATGAACGCGCCGCCGCGACGCTTCTGCTCCGCGCTATGCGCGAACTGTTGAACGCCTGGCAGGAGCAACCGCCCACGCAACTCCCCGCCGAGACCGAGGCGCTGGCGCGGATCGTCGCCGCGGCGCGCGGCGCCGAACCACGGACGGCGCGGCGTAGGCCGCAACTGGTCCTGCCCCCCTTTGCCCTGCACCATCTACCGCTCGACCAGCGCCTGGCCCTGGGGCTGCACCTGCTGCTGGGCTACGATTGCGCCCGCGCCGGCCAGGCCCTCGGCCTGGACGAAGTGGAGGTCCGGGCCGCGCTTGTCGCCGCCGTGCGCGCCCTCGGCCCCGCCGCCGGAGCCAGCCTGCCCGACCGTGTCGAAGATGAAGTGTGTGAGGAGGCGCGCGCGGCCCTGGTTGACCCGCTGGCCGGGACGCGCCGGGGGCCAGTCATGCGGGGCCACCTGGCT
This sequence comes from Chloroflexaceae bacterium, assembly GCA_034434655.1. Taxonomy (GTDB): domain Bacteria; phylum Chloroflexota; class Chloroflexia; order Chloroflexales; family Chloroflexaceae; genus JACAEO01. Next base: position 2,084 of record DAOTYR010000299.1, on the reverse strand, counting down.
GCCTGCGCCCACTGCCGCGCCTTCGACCGCGCCTGGGGCGAGATCACCCGCCAGGTGGAAACGGCCCTCCGCGCCGCGTTTCGCGAGCGGCCCCTGCCCGCCACGCTGCGCGAACGCCTGCTGGCCCAGGCGCGCCCGCCGCGGCGCTTCAGATCGGGCCTGCGTCTGGCCCTGCCCCCGCTGGCAGTGCTGGCCCTCATCGCCGCCCTGGTGCTGCCCGGCTTTCTGCGCCAGCCGGCGCAGGTGGTGGAACGCCAGGAGATCGCCCCGGTGGACGCCAGTTCCCTCGTGGCGCGGACGCTGGAGCGTTACGGCCAGGCGCCCGCTCAGGGCGAAGTCTGGTATCGGCGCTACGAGACCCTGTGGTACTTCGACGATGCGACCATCGCGCCCCTGCGCGCCGAGATGTGGCTCGACCCGCGCAATCCGGCGCGCCACCGCCTGCAATTGACCCACGCCGACGGCGGCGCGCCCTACGAACTGCAACTCGGCGACGGGGCCTCGCGCCTCTCCTATGCCCTCGACGGCCTCTTTGCCCCTACCCTCTACGGGCCGCTGCCCACCCCGGCCCGTCCCGGAGCGCCCGCTCTGCTGGTTGAGGACCTCAACGCCGAGACCCAACAACGCGCCCTGGCCCTGCGCCTGGCCAGCGGCCCCTGGTCGATCCCGTTGAACTATCTGCGCCAGGCCCGCAGCGCCGCCAGCCTGCGCGCCCTGGGCCGCCAGCGCGACGGCGCGGGCAGCGCGCAGATCCTCAGCTTCACCGGGGTCAGCCCGCTGGGGTTGCCCCCCGGCGCCGCCGGGGCCGGCGCGGAGCGCGTGACAGTGCTCCTGGCCATTGACCCGGACACCGGCCTGCTCCGCTCGGCGACCGAACTGGCCGGCCCGCAGGGCGCTGCCCAGACCAGCCGGCTCACCTGGCGGCTGATCGAAGAGCGCGCGGCCACGCCGCAGGAACAGGTCTTCTCGATCGACCGGGCATGGACCGGAGTGGGGGACTTCAGCGAGGTAGGGCGCCATCGCAGCGCCGATCTGGCCCTGCCGCTCATCCATCGGCAGTCCCTGGGCGAACCGGCGCGCCTGCTGGCGCCACCCTACAACCAGACGCCCGTCTGGATGCCCGTCACGCCGCCCGCAGGCGTCGAGCGGGCCTTGCTGCTCTGGGGTGAGGGCAACTGGCGGCGCCGGGTGCCGGCCCGGGCGCTGGTCTACCTGGGTGAAGGGCGGCAACTGATACTCGTTTTCAATTCGACTGCCGTTATGGAAGGTGAAAAACTGACGATTGGCCCCTGGAACGCGACCATCCGGGCCGGACGCGCGCAGCGCTACACCCTGGCGCTCAACCGGTCACGGGCAACCGCTCAGGACAGAGCCAGCGTTCCTGGCGCCAACCTGATCCTTGATGCGCGCGGCTTTACGCGCGATGAGGTGCTGGCGCTGGTGGCGAACCTGCAACCCCTCGACGCCCAGACCCTCGCGGCGCATCGGGCGCTCTTCGCCGCCGCTTCCGCCCAGGGGTTCTCCCCTAGCGTCGCTACCCGCTAACGTGACCATGGAGGAACCAGGTTCCCCCATCCCCCCGCCCGCAGGAGGGGTTGGGAGGGCGCAGCCCCCGAGCAGGGGTCTGGGGAAACCGGGTTTCCCCACATCCCCCCGCAGGAGAGGTTGGGAGGGCGCAGCCCTCCCAAGAAGAACCTTTTTTCATCCCGTCGGTGTGCGGCGCAGCCGCATGGACGGCTACCGTGAACATAGGCTGCTCACCTACGCGCATGCGGCGCTGACCCCCCCCTCCTAACCTCCCCCCAGCGGGGGGAGGAGCCGGACTCCCTCCCCCCAGCGGGGGGAGGGCTGGGGAGGGGGCCATCACCTTCGTTGCAACGTAGTGCCGCTCGAGCAGGGGCGTGGGGAAACCGGGTTTCCCCAGACCCCCGCCCGCGGGAGAGCAAAGCCCTCCCCCAATTCACCCCTCGGCGCCATTGCCGCGATCGCGTTCCTTGGGCGGGCGCCCGGTGCGAATATTGCGCAGCGAGTGGATGGTAGCGGCAATCGCGCGGTCGGCCCACCCATAGATCGTCGGGCGGCTC
>DAOTYR010000298.1:0-7532 GCA_034434655.1 Chloroflexaceae bacterium | reverse complement strand
AATTGTGGGCTCGTGCTGTGTCATGGCCCCCTGCTCCATCAGATGCGCATGCTACCACGCCAGCCGTCCGTGCGGCTCCGCCGCACCCCGATGGGATGAAAACAGGTTGTTCCTGGGAGGGCTGCGCCCTCCCAAACCCTCCCGCGGGCGGGGGCGTGGGGACACCCGGTTTCCCCATCCCCCTGCGCGAGGGCGGCGCCCTTACCTTCCCGCGGGTGGGGGCGTGGGGACACCCGGTTTCCCCATCCCCCTGCGCGAGGGCGGCGCCCTTACCTTCCCGCGGGCGGGGGTGTGGGGACACCCGGTTTCCCCATCCCCCTGCGCTAGGGCGGCGCCCTTACCTTCCCGCGGGCGGGGGAGTGGAGACACCCGGTTTCCCCATCCCCCTGCGCAAGGGCGGCGCCCTCACCCTCCCGCGGGCGGGGGCGTGAGGACACCCGGTTTCCCCACGCCCCTCGCCGAGGGCGTATGTTCACGTCAGGGCGTGTGGTCGGACGATCCAGGGATAGATGCTCTGTGCATTGGTTAGACAAGGTTGCGCTACGACCCGGGTTGCGCTACGGCCTTTTCCAGCCGACAGGCGCCCTCAGGCGGCCCCCAGCCGGCGAATAGATCGGGATGGATCAGGCGGGCCAGCAACTCCAGACTATCAACCACCCGTGGGCCGGGGCGGCTGAAGTAACTGTTCGCATCTACGGCAAAGACCCTCCCGGCGCGCACCGCGGGGAGCGCGCTCCAGCCGGGGCGTCGGGGCAACACCGCCAGCGCCTCGCTGCTGGCGCGCTCGAGGTCGAACCCGCAGGGGGCCAGCACGAGCACTTCCGGGGCAAAGGCGACGACGTCGTCCCAGGTGAGGCGCCGGGACGGTTCGCCCGGCGCGCCAAGACCGGCGCGCCCGCCGGCAAGCTCGACCAGTTCAGGGAACCAGTGACCGGGGCCAAAGGGCGGATCGAACCACTCCAGGCACGCCACCCGGGGCCGGCTGGCCGCCCGGGCCGCCCGTTCACGCACCCGTTCCACCCGCGCGCGCAACTGCGCGACCAGTTCAATGGCCTGCGCGCGCCGCCCGGTGGCATTGCCCACGGCGAGAATACTGCCGAAGATGCCTTCCAGGCTGGTCGGCTCGAGCGAGAGAATGCGCGGCGCGGCGCTTACCTGCGCCACGGCCTGCTCCACCACCCCGAAGGAGACCGCGCAGACGTCACAGAGGGCCTGGGTGAGCACCAGATCGGGCTGCAGGCGTTCCAGCATCACCGTATCGAGACTATAGATAGAGATGCCATCGCGCACCTGCCCACGCACCGCCGCGTCAATCTCCGCGGAGGTGGCGTGGTGATGATCAAGGGCGCTAGAGGTGATCATGGGGCGTTCACGCGCTTCGGGCGGATAATCGCACTCGTGCGTCACCGCGACGACCTGATCCCCCAACCCCAGCGCGAAAGCGATTTCCGTGGTGCTCGGCAAGAGCGAGACGATCCGCATATCTACCCCCCAACTCGTCCACGGCTTACAGGGTAGCATCCGCGCGATGGTGTGTCAAGGCGGGGTGGGAAGCGATGGGGAAACCAGGTTTCCCCATCCCCCGCTCAGGTCTCGCTGCGCAGGCTGCGCCAATGCTTCGGCGCAACCGGAGCGGCCCTACTCCACCGTGATCAGCTTCAGAAAATTGGTTGGCCCGTAGCGATACACTGGATGTCCGCCGGTGAGGACGATGGTATCGCCGCGCTGCACGATGCCCTGCTCGCGGAGCATGCGCTGGATCTGCTGCTCCAGGTCGTCGAGGCGCTCGGCTTCCTGCACCACCATGGGCGTCACCCCCCAGTACAGGGCCGCGCGGCGCGCCGTTTCGGCGCTCGGGCTGAAGGCCAGGACGGGCGCCTGTGGCCGGTAGTGGGAGATCAGGCGCGCGCTCGCGCCGCTTCGCGTCAGGGTGGCAATGACCCGCACCGGCACCATGGTGGCGATGGCGGCGGCCGCCGCGGCAATCGCCCGCGGGTTGCTCTGCACTTCGGGGATGGCCCAGCGCGGCGCGGCGATGTCGCTGCTGTGATGGGTGTCAACGCCCTCGATGGCGTCGGCGATCATGGCCATCATCTGCACCGCCTCGACGGGATAGGCGCCGATGGCCGTCTCGCCGCTGAGCATCACCGCATCGGAGCCGTCGAGGATGGCGTTGGCCACATCGCTCGCCTCAGCGCGGGTGGGCCGGGGGTTCTGGATCATCGATTCGAGCATCTGCGTCGCGGTGATCACCGGGATGAGGGCCCGGTTGGCGGCGTCAATGATCTGTTTCTGGATCAGCGGCACGCGCTCCGGGGGCATCTCGACCCCCAGATCCCCGCGGGCGACCATGATGCCGTCGGTGACGGCCAGAATCTCGGGCAGCACCTCCAGGGCCTCGGGCCGTTCGATCTTGGCGATCACCGGCGTGCTCCTGCCGGTCTGGCTGATCAACGCTTTGACGTCGGTAATATCGCTGGCCCGGCGCACGAACGAGAGCGCGACGTAGTCTACGCCATGCTCCAGGCCGAAGTGGAGATCTTCGATGTCCTTGGGCGTAACCGCCGGAGCGCTCACCCGCACGCCGGGCAGGTTGATGCCCTGGTTGGGCTTCAGGCGTCCGCCGTGCAGCACCTGCGTCTCCACCTCGGTGTCGGTCTGCGACACGACCAGCAGTTCGATCAGGCCATCGGAGACCAGAATGCGGTCGCGTGGACGAACGTCCCTGGGCAGGTCGGCGTAGGTGGTGCTGACCCGCTCGGCGGTGCCGGGGGTCGGCTCGGTGGTGATGATGAAGCGCTGACCCGCCACCAGTTCCACGGGCCGGCCATCCACCAGGGGGCCGGTGCGGATCTTGGGTCCCTGAAGATCCTGCAGAATGGCGACGTGCCGGCCCAGGGCGGCGGCGGCGCTGCGCACCAGGGCGATGTTGGCGGCGTGATCGGCGTGGGCGCCGTGGGAGAAGTTCAGCCGCGCGACGTTCATCCCGGCCTTGATCAGCCCGGTGATCCGTTCGAGGGTGTTGGTGGCAGGCCCGAGGGTCGCCACAATCTTGGTCCGGCGCATTGGGTGCTCCTGCTCCTCTCCGTGCCCCCGCTCCAGGCCAGACTCAGGGACCGACCGTGACCAGAGGCGCGATCTGTGCGAAGAGTTTCTCGCCAATCCCCGTCACCTCGCGCAGTTCCTCGACCGCGCGAAATGGTCCCTGCTCCTCGCGCCGGGCGACGATGCGTCCGGCCAGGGTTGGCCCGATGCCAGGCAGTTCCTCCAACTCCGCGACGCTGGCGCGGTTCAAATCAAGCCGTCGAGGGCCATCCGCCCCCGGGGCGCCGGCTGCCGCGGGCGCCTCGGTGGCAACTTCGGTCACCGATGGGATATGCACGTGTTGAGCGTCTCGAAGCGGCTCGGCCAGGTTCACCCGCTCGCGGGCAGCCTCGGGACGCAGCCCGCCTGCCGCTGTGACGGCGTCGTTCACGCGCGCTCCGGCGGGCAAGCGGTAGACGTCAGGGTGCCAGACCGCCCCGCTGATGTAGACGACCAGATCGGCGGGCGCATCACTCGCCGCGTCGGGAAGCGGCGGGGTCTCAAAGGGTTCCAGGCCCTCCAGCGGCTCGGCGCCCGTGGACGCCGGCGCTGGTTGGGGCAGCAGCCGGGGGGCCAGGCCGGCCACCAGGATCAGCGCTCCCAGCAAGAAGCACAGCGTTGCTGCCAGCAGCCGTGGCGAACGCCAGAGCATCGCGCGTTCCATGATCGCCTCCTCGCATACGGCAAGCGTCCTGTTCGCTGTATGTACCGCTGCGAGGCGCGGAAGGTTCGCTCCAGGATTATAGCATCCCTGTCCTTACGCCAGGAGCGCAACGACTTTGACCGCGGGCGGAGCGCCCGGGGTTCCCTACGCCCACCGCCCGCCGGCGCGGGGTCGCGTACAATAGCGCCACGCATCGTCGAACGGCATGTAGAGGAGAGCATGCGCATCTGTGAAGATCAGCGAAACGGCGAAGGCTGCGGCGCGATCAACCCCAACGACGCAACCATCTGCGCTCGCTGCGGGCGTTCCCTGCACTTCGCTGTCCAATTACGCGACCCGGGCGAGCGGATCGGCGCCTATGAAGTTGTTCGCGACCTGGGCCACGGCAGCTTCGGGGCGGTGTATGAGGCGGTGGACACACGCGACCCGCAACGCCGGGTGGCGATCAAAGAAACCTTCGAGGCGCCGTCGGTGCGCGGCTTCCAGCGCGAGTTCGAGGCCCTCGCCAACCTGCGCCATCCCAACCTGCCGCGCTACTACGACGTGTTCGAGGCCGACGGCTGCGGCTACCTGGTGATGGAGTTCGTGCCCGGCCAGAGCCTCGACGAGATCCTCGCCCGCCAGAAGGGCCCCCTCTCCGAACAACTGGTCGTAGCCTACGCCGAGCAACTTTGCGATCTCCTCAGCTACCTGCATAGCCAGCACCCGCCGATCATCCATCGCGACATCAAGCCCCACAATATCCGCGTCACCCCCGAGGGCCAGGTGAAACTGGTGGACTTCGGGCTGTTCAAGCAGGGCGTGCAGCGGACGCGCAAAACGCTCCACGGCCTGGGCACGTTCGAATATATGCCACTGGAGCAATTCGACTGGTCGGGCGGGACGGACCAGCGCAGCGATATCTATAGCCTGGGCGCCACGCTGTACCATTTGCTCACCAATCGCTACCCTCTCAGCGCGCCCCGGCGCATGAGGAGCGCGCGCGACCCGCTCAAGCCGCCGCACAAGGTGAATCGCCGCGTCTCGCCACAGGTCTCGCAGGCGATTATGCGCGCCATGGCGCGCTTTCCCCAGGAGCGTTACCCCAGCGCCGAGGCGTTCTGCCGCGACCTGCAGGGCCGGGCGCAGCGCTACATCAGCGGGGCGCGCATTGGCCGGATGCTCGCCGGGCACACCAGCTTCGTGCACGGGGTGGCCTGGAGCCCCGATGGGCGCATGCTGGTGAGCTGCGGCGCTGACCGCACCGTGCGGGTCTGGCGGGCGGCTGATGGAGCGCCGCTCGCCTGTCTGGAGGGCCACGCCGACCGGGTGCTGAGCGTGGCCTGGAGCCCCGATGGGGCGTTGATCGCCAGCGCCGGCGTCGATCGCAGCGTGCGCCTGTGGCGCGTCCAGGAGTGGCAGGCGCTGCGCGTCCTCGATGGCCACACCGAGGCCGTTCACGGGATCGCCTGGAGCCCCGACGGCGACCTGCTGGCCAGCGCCTGCGCCGACGGGGCCCTGCGCCTCTGGCAGACTGCCGACGACGGGCCGGCGCACGAGATGCGCCCCGAAGTGAGCGTTCGCCTCTACAGCGTGGGCTGGCGCCCCGACGGTCAGAGCCTGGCCGCGGGCTACGGCGACGGCGTGGTGCGTCTCTGGCACCTCGGGGAGCCGCCAACCTTCGACAACCTGGTCGGGCACACCGGTTACGTCTACGCGGTGGCCTGGAGTCCCGACGGGCAGATCCTGGCCAGCTCCAGCGCCGACAACAGCGTGCGCCTCTGGCGCCTGGCCAAGGGCCGTCTGGTCAACGAACTCCGCAAGCACCGCAACTGGGCCGCCGACCTGGCCTGGAGCCCGATCGGCAAGGTGGCGGGCTTCGGCGAGGGCGAGCGCCGTGAACCCCTCTGGCTCTGGCGCGTGAGCGACGGCAGCCTCTGCACCACCCTCACCGGCCATCAGAATTATGTCTACACGGTCGCCTGGAGTCCTGACGGGCAGGCCCTGGCCAGCGGCGGCGCGGACTCGACCATCCGGCTGTGGCGTCACGATGGCATGCCCATCACCACCCTCACCGGCCACAGCGACTGGGTGCAGAGCGTGGCCTGGAGCCCCGATGGCCAGACCCTGGCCAGCGCCAGTCTCGATGGGACGGTGCTGCTCTGGAACCTGACGTGAACAATGGGGGAACCAGGTTCCCCCATCCCCTCGCTCGCAGGAGAGTTTGGGAGGGCGCAGCCCGTGCGCAGGGGGATGGGGAAACCGGGTTTCCCCATCCCCCACCCGGTGGGAGGGGTTGGGAGGGCTGCGCCCTCCCAAGAAGTTATTTTCATCCCGTCGGTGTGCGGCGCGAGCCGCCTGGACGGCTGGAGTGAGGTTTCCGGGCGGTCTCCGGGTTAGCAGCACCAGCCGTCCCGTTGTTTTCAGTATTTTGTCGGCAAATTGACGGAAAGAAATCCTCCATGTTTTTACTGCCACAATTATAATCGTAAGCAGCCACCTCGTCTGATGCAACATCGCAGCAATGGAAGCACCCGCAAGCATCAGTGGAAGCGCCCCAGGAACAGGGCAACCGGCTTGCCTCCCCCGGCGCCAGGCCGCTTCTCCTCGTCGTACAGCGAAACCAGGTCGTACACGTCGCCGAGTGCAACAATCGCGACGATGGATCAATGAGAAGGTGGCGTGCGCCCGCCGCGCGGTAAACTGCTGTCGCCGGCGCGGGGGTGTTCTCTCCCTTCCCAACACGGCAAGAAGGGGACGTGGATGACTGACTCAGAACAGATGAGCCAAGACTTCCCGCCGGAATCCGACGACGACCCGCGTGTGCGGCGGCTGCTGGCAGCCTACGCTCCAGCGCTTCTTCAGCACCTGCGGGAGCGCCTCGATGGTCTCTTGTCGGATCACCTTGCCGCACAGGTCGCGCTGGCGATCCGCGCTGTGGCCCGCGATGATCCTTCCCTCGACACCAATACTCCCGAGCCTCCGCTCGCGCTCCGCCGATCCGTCTTCGAGAAACTGACGATCTTCTGCCTGCGCACCGGCCTGACGGGACCCGCACTGGTGTTGCTGCTCGAGTACGCGCCGCGCATCAAGCAGGCGCTCAAACAGAGCGAATACAGGGGGCGCCTGAGCGAGGAAGATCTGGAGGATCTAGCCCAGGATACCATGGTGCGCGCGGTCGAGCGCGGGGCGCAGTACGAACCCGAACGCAGCAGTCTGGGTCGCTGGCTCAATGTGCTGGCATATTATGCCATGCTCGACCTGATCCGCGATCGCGGCGCTTTGAGCGCAGCCGGACGTGATCGGATCGCCGCCGCACAGCTCCAGCAACTGGGTGAGGGCACGCCGGAGTTCGATGAGCAGATGCGCGAACGCATCTGGGAGGCCGTGAGGAAGCTGTCTCCCGGTCTCGCGCTGTACGTCCAGCGCAGCTTCCTGGAGGGCTGGAGCGATGCGGAGATCCAGCACGAACTGAACGCCAGACCCGGCACCCTGCGGGTGTGGAAGACGCGCGCCTTGCAGAAGTTGCGGGCCATTCTGGGCAGTTCGTTGGGGTTGGTGCTGGTGATGATGATCATCACCGTCGGGCCGGTGGTCGCGCAGCCAATGGCCTCGGCGCTAGGCATTGGTCCCATCGCCGAGGCGCCTGGTCAGACGCCGACCACAACTGTCAGGCCTTCGCTACCCGCCAGGATCGCCGAGGCGCCATCGCTGCCCACCGCCCCGGCACCGGCCACGCCGCTTCCCGCCTCCCCCATGCCCGCGCCGCCCTCAACGGCGCCGGCAAGCCCGATACCCGGTGCGC
>DAOTYR010000297.1:0-6340 GCA_034434655.1 Chloroflexaceae bacterium | reverse complement strand
TATATACCTCCAGGGGGTACCCTCGATCACGTGTCGCTCTTGTGCGGTATGGTATACTATGCCTGTGCTATCCGCAGGGGGGTATGTCCCGCTGCGTGTTCGCGAGGAGGGTTTGCATGCACAACAAAGTTGTGATTATCGGCTCGGGTCCCGCGGGCCTGACCGCGGCCCTGTATGCTGCCCGCGCCAATCTGGAGCCGCTGGTGGTGCGCGGGTTGCAGCCCGGCGGCCTGATCGCCACCACCGCTGAAGTCGAGAATTATCCGGGTTTCGTCGAGGGCATCGGCGGCTTTGAACTCGCCGACAATATGGAGAAGCAGGCCGCCCGCTTCGGGGCCCGCTTTCTGGATACCCTGGTCACGCGGGTTGACGCCGGGCAGCGCCCCTTCGTCCTCACCACCGACGACGGCCAGCAGCTCACCGCCGACACGCTTATCGTCTCCACCGGCGCCTCGCCGCGCAAGCTCGGCGTCCCCGGTGAAGAGCGCCTGGCCAATCGCGGGGTGAGCTACTGCGCCACCTGTGACGGCTTCTTCTTCCGCGGCAAGAAGGTGGTGGTGGTCGGCGGCGGCAATAGCGCCCTCGACGAGGGCCTGTTCCTCACCCGCTACGTCAGCGAGCTGATTATCGTCCATCGCCGCGACGCGCTACGCGCCGATCCCATTTTGCAGGAGCGCGCCTTCAGTAATGAGAAGATCCGCTTCATCTGGGACAGCACCGTCGAGGAGATCCTCGGCGAGGACCGCGTCAGCGCCGTGCGCATCCGCAATCTGAAGACCGGCGAGACCAGCGAACTGGCCGCCGATGGGGTCTTCCCCTACATCGGCCACGTGCCCAACACGAAGCTCTTCGAGGGCATTCTGACCCTCGATGCGGGGGGCTACATCGTCACCGACGGGCGCCAGCGCACCAATGTGCCCGGCATCTTCGCCGCCGGCGACGTGGTGGACCACATCTACCGCCAGGCGATCACCGCCGCCGGCGAGGGCTGCAAGGCGGCCATGGAGGCCACCTGGTACCTGGCCGAGCAGGAGCACGCTGCCAGGAAGGCCGCCCAGGCCGAGAGCGTGTCATCGTAACCGGAGTTATGCGGTGGAGGGGTGCGGAGAGGCGAAGCCTACCCGCATCCCCCCCCGTTCCCGCCCGCGGCGGCCTGGCGGCCTATGGAATGGTTCGTGGAGGACCGCAGGCCATTCCATAGCCGGGGGCTGATGGTCTTTGAGAAATGAATCCGCTCAACATTCTCATTGAAAGAGGGGTGTGGGGAAACCAGGTTTCCCCACACCCCCGCCCGCGGGAGGGTTTGGGAGGGCGCGGCCCTCTCGGGAAGCCCTCTGCTTCCCTTGCAGGACTCTGGGGCAACCAGGTTTCCCCGGCCCCCTACATTCCCGCCACGGTCTGCACCCGGCTGATCACCCCCAGAATCAGGTTCGGAAACAGGCCCACGACGATCAGCGGCACGACCGCCACGACCACCGCGGCCATGATGGCCGGCGGCGCCGGCAGGGGCGTCTCGCTGGGCGGCGGAGCGATGAACATGGCCCTGAGCAGCCGCAGGTAGTAGTAGAGGCTGATCAGGGTGGTAATGACCGCCACCACCACCAGCCAGCGCGCCCCGCCCTGCCAGGCGGCCATAAACACGTAGAACTTGGCGAAGAACCCCGCCAGCGGCGGGATGCCCGCCAGCGAGAGGATGCACAGCGTGAACAGCGTGGCCAGGCCCAGGTTCCGCCGCGCCAGGCCGTTGAGATCGGCGATCTCGTCGCCCCCGACGATCAGGTTGATCGCCGCCAGCGCCCCGAAGGCCCCCAGGTTGGTCAGGGTGTAGACCACCAGGTAGTACAGCAGCGCCGCCGCGCCCTGGTCGCGGTCGAAGGGCTGCGGCGCGGCCCAGGCCACCAGCGCCAGCAGCGCGAAGCCGGCGTGGGCCACGCTCGACCAGGCCAGCAGACGCTTGGCGTTTGTCTGCGGCAGGGCCGCCAGGTTGCCCACCACCACCGTGAGCAGCGCCAGGAAGGCCACCAGACTGGTCCAGCCGCTCAGGTCGGCCAGGCTGGCCCCCCCGCTGAGCGAGGGGAAGGCCGTGGTGAGCAGCCGCAGGAGCAGGATGAAGCCGGCCGCTTTTGAGGCCGTGGAGATAAAGGCCGTGATCGGCGTCGGCGCGCCCTGGTAGACGTCGGGCGCCCAGCCGTGGAACGGCACGGCCGCCACTTTGTAGCCCACCCCGGCGATCACGAAGACCATCCCCAGGGTCAGCAGCGCGGAACCGGCGCCGGCGTCGCTGGCCAGTGCGGCGATGCGCCCGAACTGCGTCAGGTCATTGGCCGTCACGTTCCCCGCCAGGGCGCTGGCCGCGTAGCCGTAGGCCAGGCTCATCCCGTAGAGCAGGATGCCCGATGACATCGCCCCGAAGAGAAAGTACTTCATCCCGGCTTCAGACGAGCGGGCGTCGTTGCGGAAGTAGCCCGCCAGAATGTACAGCGGAATGCTCGTCAGTTCCACCGCCAGGTAGGCCATGATGAACTCGGTGGCCCCGGCCATCAGACACATGCCCAGGGTCGAGAAGAGGATCAGGGCGTAGAACTCGGCCGGATGGGCGCTCGGGCGGTAGTCCAGGCACAGCAGGCTGGCGATGAAGGCCGCGCCGATGAAGGTGAGCCGGGCGATCATGGTCAGGTGGTCGGTGGCGAAGGCGCCGCTGACCGGCGCGCCGCCGGGGCCGCCGCTCTGCAGGTTGCGCAGGATGGTGATCAGCCATTCAAGCGCCGCGTTGCCGATCGGCCCCTGCGGGGCGCGCGTGCCGGGCACATAGGCGCTCTGCAGCAGGGCGATCACGAACACCAGCCCCAGCCCGATCGCCGTCAGCGAGGCCGAGGAGCGCACCCGCTCCAGTTGCGCCTCGGGGGTGCGGCCCCATTTCTCGAAGATGTCCGAGCCGAGCACGAGCAGCGCCAGCACCAGCAGCAGGATCTCCGGCAACAGCCGCGGGATATCGGTGATTTGAAACACCAGTCACTCCTTCGGTGCCTTTCAGGATCGGGCCTTCCGACCTGACACCCCCACCCCTCCACCCCTCCACATACCCGGGTCCTACCGTCCCGCCACTGCCACCCCGCTGAGCTGGGCCACCACCGGCTGCACCCCGGCGCTGATCAGTTCGGTGAGGATGGCCGGGTAGATCCCCACCACCACCAGGATCACCGCCAGAATGATCGCGCCGGTGCGCTCCTGCCAGGTCAGCGCGGGCAGTTTGAAGAACTCGGGGTTCTTCACCTCCCCATCGAAGGTGGCCCAGACCGCGCGGAGAATATAGGCCCCGGTGACGGGGATGGAGATGGCGGCGATGACCGCGATCAGCGGGTAGCGTTCCCACACTCCCAGGAAGATGGTAAACTCGGCCCAGAAGCCGGCCAACCCGGGCATGCCCATAGACGACAGGCCGCCGAGGATGAACATCCACGCCGCGAAGGGCATCACCTTCCGCAGACCGCCGAGTTCGGGCAACTGGCGCGTGTGGGTGCGCTCGTAGATCATGCGCCCGACCACGGCGAAGAACAGCGCCGTCATAATGCCGTGGGCGAACATCTGCAACACTGCGCCGGTCATCGCCAGTTGGGTGGCGGCGGCCAGCCCCATCAGCACCAGGCCCATATGGCTCACCGACGAGTAGCCGATGATGAACTTGGCGTCGCGCTGGGCCATGGCGATCGTCGCTCCGTACACGACGTTGAAGATGGTCAGCACCGCGATGATCGGCAGCCAGAGGTTCGCCCCCACCGGCATCAGCCACATCGCGGCGCGAATGCAGCCATAGGCCCCCAGCTTCATCAGCACCCCGGCGTGGAGCATGCTCACCGCCGTGGGCGCCGCCACGTGTCCCGTGGGGCTCCAGGTGTGGAAGGGGAACATGCCCGCCAGCACGCCGAAGCCCGCGAACATCGGCAGGAAGAAGATGCGCTGCATGTCGCCCGCCAGGGTCACGCTGCGCGAGAGGACGAGCATGTCGAAGGTGCGCAGCCCCGAGCCGAAGTACAGCCCGAGCATGCCGATGATCGCCAGCGCGCTCCCGGCCATGAGGAACAGGGTGAGTTTCATCGCCCCGTACTCTTTGCGCGTGCTGCCCCAGACGCCGATCAGCAGGTACATCGGCAGCACCGCCAGTTCGTAGAAGACGAAGAAGAGGAACAGGTCGAGGGCGACGAACACCCCGTACACCCCGGTGGTCAGCAACAGCAGCAGCACCCAGTACTCTTTGACCCGCTCCTCGATGTTCCAGCTCATCAGCGCGCCGGTGAAGATCACCACGCCATTGAGCACCAGCATCGGCAGGCTGATCCCGTCCACCCCCAGCAGGTAGAAGATGCCGAGTTGGGGCATCCACTCCAGCCGCTCGATGAACTGGAAGCCTCCCCGCAACGGGTCGTAGGCCAGCCAGACGAGGAGGGAGAGCGCGAGCGAGATCAGGGCGAAGATTGCCCCGGTCCAGCGCATGGCCTCGGCGTGCCGTTTGGGGGTGAGCGCGATGATGGCGGCAGGCACGACCGTGCTGAGCCAGATCAGGCTCAACCAGGGGATGGTGGTCGGAAGGGTGAACAGGCCCATAACTGCTTTCAAGGGAGCGCGCGCTCCCGCTATGGGCGCGGCGCGCCCGCGCATACGGTCAACTCAGCGCCCGCTGAAACACGGCGACGAGCTGCGTGGCGGTGGTGTTCGCCAGGTTCATCAACGGCCCCGGATAGACGCCGATCAGCAGCAGCAGCGCCAGCAGGGGCATCATGGTCCAGAACTCGGCGGGCCGCAGGTCGGCCAGGCCCCGCCAGCGTTCGTTGAGCGGCCCCAGGAAGAGGCGCTGGAACATCAACAGCAGCGCCAGGGCGGTGACGATCAGCCCGATGGTCGCCAGGGCGGTGAAGAGCGGCAGGGTCGCCCAGGCCCCGCGAAAGATGAAGAACTCGCCCACGAAGCCGGCCAGTCCCGGCAGGCCCAGGTTGGCGAACATGGCCGTGCCCATCACCCCGGCGAAGGTGGGCGCGATCACCCGCAATCCGCCGAAATCGTTGAGGCTCCAGGTGTCCGTCCGCGCGTGCAGCGCGCCGGCCAGGTAGAACAGGGCCGCCGTGGAGAGACCGTGGGCCACCAGTTGCACCACCACGCCGTTGAGGGCGATGGCGCGGCTGTCCTGGGCGGCGCCGCCGGGCAGCGCCGCGGCGGCGGCGATGCCGAGCATCACGTAGCCCATGTGGTTGATGGAGGTGTAGGCGATCAGCCGTTTGAGGTCCCCGCCCACGTTGGCGAGGGCGCCGAACGCGCCGGCAACGATCCCCACCAGGGCCAGGGCGCCCATCACCGGCGCGAAGTACTGGCTGGCATCCGGCACGAAGGGCAGCATGATCCGCAGCATGCCATAGGCGCCCATCTTGCTCATCACCGCGCTGAGGAGGATGCTGCCCGCCACCGGGGCCTCGGCGTAGGCGTCGGGTAGCCAGGTGTGGAAGGGCCACACCGCCAGTTTGATGGCGAAGGCGATGAAGATCGCCCAGAAAGCGATGCTGGTGTAGAGCAGCGGGTAGCGCCCCAGGGCGTTCGCCACGCCGAGTTGCTCCATGTAGGCGAAGAGGATGTCACGGAACGTCCCCGTGACCCCCTCCACCGGCAGGCCCTGGCCCAGCCGCCCCAGGGCGATCAGGTCGAAGCTGGGGAAGCCTGCCTGCCGCACCGACAGGTAGATGACCTGGAAGAGCAGCAGCATGCCGATCGAGCCGGCCATGGTGTACACGAAAAACTTGAAGGCGGCGTAGCGCCGGTTCTCGCGCCCCCAGAGCTGGATGAGGAAGTAGGCCGGCACCAGGCTGAACTCCCAGAAAATGAAGAAGAAGAAGAAGTCCAGCGCGACGAAGTAGCCCAGCATCGCCGCCTGGAGCAGCAGCAGCAGGGCGTAGTGGGCCTTCGCCCGGTCGGTGAGCCGCCACGAGGCTAGCATGGCCACCGGGGCGATCGCCACCGTCAGCAGCACCAGGGGCAGGCTCAACCCGTCCACCCCCAGGAAGTAGTCTACCCGGACGGCCTGGATCCAGGGGATCTTCTCGACCAGTTGCACCGCGCCCTGGCCCGCGGCGCTGGCTGTGGGGTCAAAGCGCGACCAGACCACCAGCGCGATGGCCAGGGGCACGCCCGTCCACGCCGTCGCGCCGAGGCGCGTGACCCGGTCGTCGAGGCGCAGCGCGGCGGCCAGCCCCACCAGCGCGATGCCCAGCAGCGGCGAGAGCACCAGCAGCGTCAGCCACGGCACGCCGTCGGGTGAAGGGATCAGGTATGCGGGCAGATCCATAGATGCGTTCCT
>DAOTYR010000296.1:0-2365 GCA_034434655.1 Chloroflexaceae bacterium | reverse complement strand
ATTTCGCGGCTGGAAGCCATAGTCGCTCCGCTAAGGCATAGTTTCAGAAGGGCAATGCCGGTATGCTACCGTCGCGTGCCGAACCGCCCCATTCCTCACCCTCCCGTACGTGTTCGCATGTCTCCTGGGAGCGCGGGATCTTGCCTGCGGAGACGCGACGGGGACGAAACGCCTTCGCTCGCAGGCGCGTGAGTTACCCCAGGTGTGAACAGTTACCCCATCCCTCACCCTCCCCTGTGGGAGGAGGGAACCCGGCTCCTCCCCCCGGCGGAGGGGGGCGAACGCTGCGAACGGGAGATCTCCCACGAACCATGTCTAAAGGTTCGCCCCGACCTACTGGTAGGAACTGGTCGCCTTAAACTCCTTGATCGCCGCCTCGAGGGCCTTCTTCACCTCGTCGGAGGGGAACTTCCGGTCAAGGCGATTATCGTAGATCAGCTTGCGCACCTCAGGGTGGGCCGAGCGCAGGAAGGCCAGGAAGTCATCGCGCCAGGCGGTGATGGCCGCGACGGGCACATCATCGAGGTAGTTGTTGTTAGCGGCGTAGAGAATAGCGACCTGATCCTCGACCGCCAGGGGATGGTACTGCGGCTGCTTGAGCAGTTCCTGGAGGCGCTGGCCGCGATCGATCTGGGCCTTGGTCGTCGCGTCCAGGTCGGAGGCGAACTGGGCAAAGGCGGCCAGGTCGCGGAACTGGGCCAGTTCGCCCTTGAGCTTGCCGGCCACCGAGCGCATGGCGCGGGTCTGGGCCGAGGAGCCGACGCGGCTGACCGAGATGCCCACGTTGAGGGCGGGGCGCTGCCCGGCGTTGAACAGGTCCGCCTCGAGGTAGATCTGGCCATCGGTGATCGAAATCACATTGGTGGGGATGTAGGCCGAGACGTCGTTGGCCTGGGTCTCGATCACCGGGAGGGCGGTGAGCGAGCCGCCGCCATAGTCTTCATTGAGGCGCGCGGCGCGTTCAAGCAGGCGCGAGTGCAGGTAGAAGACATCGCCGGGGTAGGCCTCGCGGCCGGGCGGGCGGCGCAGGAGCAGGGACACCTGGCGATAGGCGACGGCGTGCTTGGAGAGGTCGTCGTAGACGATCAGCGCGTCCTTGACCAGCTTGCCATCAACCATGACGCCGTTTTCCATCACCTCTTCGCCCATGGCGCAACCGGCGTAGGGGGCGATGTACTGGAGCGCGGCGCTCTCGGAGGCGGTGGCCGAGACGATGATCGTGTAGTCGAGGGCGCCGTACCGCTCGAGGGTGCCCACCACCTGGGCCACCTGAGCGCGGCGCTGGCCGATGGCCACGTAGATACAGACCATCCCCTGACCCTTCTGGTTGAGGATGGTATCCACGGCGACGGCGGTCTTGCCGGTCTGGCGGTCGCCGATGATCAACTCGCGCTGGCCGCGGCCGATAGGGATGAGGGCGTCAATGGCAACGATGCCCGTCTGCACGGGCGTATCCACCGACTTGCGGGTGATCACGCCGGGGGCGATACGCTCAACCTCGCGGTAGGTCGTGCCGACGATCGGCCCCTTGCCATCGACGGGTTGGCCGAGGGGGTTGACCACGCGGCCGAGCAACCCCTGGCCAACGGGCACCGAGATCACGCGGCCGGTCGAGGTCACCATATCGCCTTCCTCGATCGACTCATAATCGCCGAGGATAATCGCGCCGACAGAATCTTCTTCCAGGTTCAGGGCATAACCAAAGATCGACTCGGGGCGACCGGCTTTCGGCGGGAACTCGATCAACTCGGAGGCGCGCACCCGGTCGAGGCCGGAGATACGAGCCACACCGTCGCCCACGGCGACAACGGTGCCAACATTTACCTGGCGCGGCTTCAGATCAACCCCGGCGGTGATACTCTGCCTGAGCCGGGAAAGCAACTCATTGGTCGTGGTCATGGTGCGGCTCCACACACACAATGGGAGCGCCAGCGCCGGGGCGACGAGCAGAGCGGCAGCGCCGCTCGACCTGCCGGACCGGCGCCGTGCTCCGTCAGCTATTGAGCATGCTCCGCTGCATCGCGCTCAAGCGCGTGCGCAGACTATTGTCGAGCACCTGATCGCCCACGCGAATGATCAGGCCGCCGATGAGCGAGGGATCAACCTCGAACCTGACCGACACATCGGCGCCGTAGCGTCGCTGCAGATCGGCGCTGATGCGTTTGCGTTGCGCGTCACTCAGTTCGACGGCGCTGGTGACGGAGGCCTCAAGTCTTGCCGTGGGCGGTCCGGCGAGGTAGGTGGCGAACACCTCGGTAACATCGCCGACCCGATCGAGCAAGCCTTCGCGGGCGAGGCCAAGGAGGAAATTGCGCACCTGGGGGAGCGCATGCCTGGGCAGGGCCGCATCGATGCGCTGGGCCGC
>DAOTYR010000295.1:0-2855 GCA_034434655.1 Chloroflexaceae bacterium | reverse complement strand
TATTGCTTCAAAGACGCGATATGGGGCCGCGCCCGCCCACGCCTCTTCCCGCATAGGACGGACCAGGTAAGGAACGGTATGCATACTCGTCTGGACCGTTTACGGGCCATCCTGGTTGGGCGCGAGTTGCCGGCGCTGCTGGTCACTGCTCCATCCAATGTCCGCTACCTCAGCGGCTTCACCGGCAGCAATGGCGCGCTGCTGATCGCCCCCGCGGCGAACCTGCTGTTCACCGACAGCCGCTACCTCATCCAGGCGGCCCGCGAGGCGCCCGCCTTTGCCGTGCGCGAGATCATCAACCCCGAGCGCCCCTTGCCGGTCGCGCTCAAGGCTGCCGCCGCCGAACTGGGCCTGCCGCGGATCGCTTTCGAGGCGGCCCATGTCACCGTGGCTGCGCACCGCGCCCTCGCCGCGGCGCTGGAAGGCGTGGCCGAACTGGCGCCGGTGGAGGGTCTGGTGGAACGCCTGCGCGAGGTGAAGGACGACGCCGAGTTGCAGACGCTGCGCCGGGCGATCGCCATTACCGACGCGGCCTTCCTTGCCTCGCTGCCGCGCTTGCGCCCCGAGATGACCGAGCGCGAGGCGGCATGGATGCTGGAAGTGGCCCTGCGCGTTGGCGGCGCCGAGGCGATCTCCTTTCCGATCATCGTTGCCGCGGGGCCGCATAGCGCCCTGCCCCACGCGCGCCCCGGCGATGAGCCGCTTGGTCTCAATCGCCCGATCGTCATTGATATGGGCGCCCGCGTGGATGGCTACCACGCCGATCTGACGCGCACGGTGGTGCTCGGCGAGCCTGACGAGCGTTTCCGGCGGATCTACGCCATCGTGCTGGAGGCCCAGCGGCGGGCGATCGCCGGTATGCGTCCGGGCGTGCTGACCCACGAGGTGGATGCCCTGGCGCGCTCCTATATCGCGGCTATGGGCCACGGCGAGCATTTCGGCCACGGGCTGGGTCATGGGGTAGGACTGGAGGTGCACGAGGGGCCGGGATTGCGCCGGGCGCAACCCGACGCCCCCGGCGCGCCGTTACAGGCGGGTATGGTGACCAGCGTCGAGCCGGGGATCTACATCGAGGGCTGGGGCGGCGTGCGCATCGAGGATCTGGTGCTGGTCACCGCCGAGGGCTGCGCCGTGCTCTCGCAGGCGCCCAGATTGGATGTCGGATGGCCATCGGGTTGAACCATTCCATGCGTTTCTCGTTTCGCCGGGCCGCATGGCCGCCACAGGGGGAAAAGGAGCTATGCGGGGAGGCGAAGCCTCCCCGCGCCCCTCCACTGCGTACGTCCTGTCGCATGCCAGCGAGCTGCCCGCGCTCTCAGGAGACATGCGACCACGTACTGAGGACCCGGGCGCGCCGTTACCGCTCTTGCCTGGGCCGGATCACCAGCACCGGGACGGGGGCGGCCTGGATGACCTTCTGGGTGACGCTACCGAAGACCCAGCGGCTGATCCCGCTGCGGCCGTGGGTAGCGATGGCGATCAGGTCGGCATGCTGGCTCTCGGCGTAGTCGAGGATGGCCTCGGCGGCGGGCATGGTGCTGACCTCGACGTTCACGGTGTAGCCTTCGCTGCGCAGCGGCGCAGCGACGCGCTCGAGGTAGGCGCGCGCCTCGCTCTCCAGGCTCTCCTGCTCATCGGCGGCGCTCGCGGCGAGCATCCCGCTGTAATCCACACTTGACGTAAAGATAGGCGGCACGGCGCGAAGCAGCGTGATCTTCATCGTGCCCTCGTGGGCTGCCAGATCGCGCACGTGCGGCAGCACTTGCTCGGCGAGGGCCGACCCGTCCAGCGGAACCAGGATGTGGCGGTACATACGCTCCTCCTTGCAGCAACCTCTTCGTAACTGCGGAGGGTTGCCGGACGTGGCGAAAACGAAGACGCGGCCCCACCGGGCCTGCGACCTTCGTTCTCGTAACGGATATAACCTTTTCGGCCCGCGAGGCTGATCAATCGCGAGCCGCCGAGGGCGGGCTTACCGTCACGATCCCGTCCTCGGTTTCCGACTCGACCATCCAGCGCAACAGATCCGAAACGGTAATCACGCCGACCACCTGTTTCTCCAGCACCACCGGCATGCCGTGGATGTGGTGGGTGATCATCACCTGCGCCGCCTCGCGCAGGCAAGTCGAAGGTGAGACGGTCAGCACCGGCCGACGCATAAACTCACGCAGCGGCAGATCGCGGATCCGCAGGCCAGGGCGATACTCGGCCTGATCGCCCTCGGGCGCGTCCGAGATGCGATTGATGTCGCCCTCGGTCACGATTCCCACCAGTTCATTGCGCTCGTTGACCACCGGCAGGCGCCGGATATTCTGCTCGGCCAGGAGTTGCCGCGCCAGCGGCAGGGTCATCGTCTCGCGCGCCACGACCGGTGGGGCGCTCATCCAGACGCGCACGCTATCCATCTCGTCCCCCTTCTGTCATTGCCAGCGCGGCTCAGGCCGTCCAGCGGACGCCGCTGTGCAGCACCTCGACCAGGTTGCCCTCCCGATCCATCAGGAGGCGCAACGAGTTCCGCAGTTCGCAGTCGAGCACCGGGCAGGGGAGGATGTGCTCGACCCCGTAGGGGCATGCGCCTTCACGGCGGCAGGCGCCGACATACACGGCATAGCGCGGGGAGCCAGGAGGACCGTCGAGCATTCGCAGATGAATAGGCTCGTTCCGCAGATCGGGATCGAGCTGGATCAGATGCTCGCGGGCCACCCTGAGCATAGGATGCGGCGGTCGTTTCGGGCGTGCCATAACCTTGCCTTTCGGAATGGTCCGCGTGTGTCACGCTTGTGA
Source organism: Chloroflexaceae bacterium (assembly GCA_034434655.1). Lineage (GTDB taxonomy): Bacteria > Chloroflexota > Chloroflexia > Chloroflexales > Chloroflexaceae > JACAEO01. The sequence continues at coordinate 71 of DAOTYR010000295.1, read as the reverse complement.
AGCCATGATCAGGATAGCAAAGTCAACGCAAAGATTGTGAAAACTAATCGCAACAGTCTGTTAAGATCTCT
>DAOTYR010000294.1:0-6538 GCA_034434655.1 Chloroflexaceae bacterium | reverse complement strand
CGGCGGAACTGGCTGACTGCGGGGTGGGCGGGCCGGCGCCGCGCTATGAGTCGCTGGCGGCGCGCTGGGCGGCCAAGGAAGCCACGGCCAAGGCCCTGGGCGCGGGTCTGCGCGGTCTCGGCGGCAGCCCGACGGGGCTGCGCTTTCAGGAGATCGAGGTGATCCGCGGGCCGGACGGGCGCCCCGCCTTGCGCCTCTCTGGCGCTGCGGCCGCCGCCGCGGCCCGGGTGGGGCTGGGTTCGCTCGCGCTCAGCCTCTCGCATACTCACGACCACGCCGTTGCCAGTGTGATCGGTCTGAGGGCCTGGCCGCAATACTTCACATAAGCTATCCCCTCCCCAGCCCTCACCCGCCGGGGGCGGAAGCGCGGCTCCTTCCCCCAGCGGGGGGAGGTTGGGAGGAGGCTTAGGCGCCGCATGCGCTTATCTGACAGGACGCACGCGGTGGAGGGATGCGGAGAGGCGAAGTCTCCCCGCATCCCTCCTTTCCCGCCCGCGGCGGCCAGGCGGCCTGGCGCACCACCCACGGCCCTCCCGCCGCGGGCGGGCCACAACCGGTTGGTGGAGGGCCGCGGCCCTCCACTCTTCCTCGCCGGAAGGCGACCGCGGAACTCCTGTTATCTAACGTGAACATAAGCCCCTGGCGAGGGGGTGGGGAAACCGGGTTTCCCCACGCCCCCGCCCCGCAGGGGGATGGGGAAACCGGGTTTCCCCATCCCCCCACCCGGTGGGAGGGTTTGGGAGGGCTACGCCCTCGCAAGAATTATGTTCATCCTGTCAGTGTGCGGCGGAGCCGCATGGACGGCTGAAAGGGTATTGCCCCTGGCCGCCCCCGCCGCTGGAGGCGGACGTGGCCCTATCGCCTCCACCCCGCGCCCTTACGGCGCATACCGCGCGTGGTAGAATACCTGAGGAAATAGCGGAGGGGGGCCGTATGCGCCTGGTGACCACTGCGCAGATGCGCGCTCTGGAACAGGCCGCCGTGGACGCCGGGGCCACCTGGGACGGCCTGATGGAGCAGGCCGGCTGGGGCGTGGCCCAGGAGGCCCTGCGCCTGCTCGGTCCGGTCGCGGGCCGGCGGGTGCTGATCCTCGTTGGCCCCGGCAACAATGGCGGCGATGGGCTGGTTGTCGCGCGCCATCTCCACGACGCGGGCGCGCTGGTGACGCTGTACCTCTGGCGCCGCCGCGGCCCCGAGGGGGACGCCAACTGGCAGCGTTGTCGCGCGCGCGCGATCCGCGAGACGCTCGCCGAAGCCGACCCGCGCCAGATGACCCTGCGCGATCTGGCCCAGGAGGCCGATCTGGTCGTTGATGCGCTGCTGGGCATGGGCATTAGCCGGCCCCTGGAGGGTGAACTGGCAGCGATTGTCGAGACCGTCAACGCGGTGCGCGCCGCGCGCCCCTCCGCGCTGCGGGTGGTGGCGGTGGATCTGCCGACAGGGGTTAACTCGGATACGGGAGCAGTGGATAGTACGGCGATCCGCGCCGATGTGACGGTAGCGACCGGGCTGCCCAAACGCGGCCTGCTCCTCTTTCCCGGCAGAGGCCACGTGGGTCGCCTGGCGCTGGCGGAGATCGGCATTCCGGCGCAGGCTCTGGAGGAGGTCATGAGCGCGATGCTGACGGCTGAGGAGGCGCGGCGCCTGGCGCCCGCCCGTCCCGCCGATGCGCACAAGGGCAGTTTTGGCAAGGTGCTGGTAGTGGCCGGGTCGCTCAACTACCCCGGCGCGGCGTCGCTGGCCTGCGCCGGGGCGGCGCGGGTGGGCGCGGGGTTGGTGACGCTGGCGACCGGGCGCACCGTGCTGCTGGCGGGTGGGCGCCCGCTCGAGGTGACGTTGCTGCCGCTGGCCGAAGGCGAGTGGGGCGCGATCGGTCCGAACGCGGTCGAGGAGCTTGAGGAATATCTCCCGGGCTACGCGGCGCTGTTGCTGGGCCCCGGTCTCGGCCCGGCTGAGTGTACCCGCGAGTTTGTGCAGCGCCTCTTTGGTCTCGAACGCCCCCGGTCGAAGACCCGGGTAGGTTTTCTGACCGGCACGCCGGCCGATGAGCAGGCCGTGGCGACCAAACTGGAGCAGTTGCCGCCCACGGTGCTCGATGCCGATGGACTGAACATCCTGGCCGCGGTCGAAGGGTGGCACGAGCGTCTGCCACGCGAGCGCTTTGTGTTGACTCCGCATCCAGGCGAGATGCGGCGGTTGCTGAAGCAGGAAGCCCTGCCGGGTGATGCGCTGGCGGTGGCGACGGAGGCCGCCGCGCGCTGGGGCCAGGTGGTGGTGCTGAAGGGCGCGACGACGGTCATCGCGGCGCCTGATGGGCGCAGCCTGGCGCATAGCCAGCCCAACCCGGCCCTCGCCACCGCCGGAACCGGCGATGTGCTGGCCGGCGCGATTGCCGGGTTGCTCGCCCAGGGCCTGGCGCTCTACGACGCGGCGGCGCTGGGGGTCTACCTCCATGGCGCGGCGGGGGCGCGGGTGCGCGAGGAACTGGGCGATGCCGGCGCCCTGGCCAGCGACCTGCTGCCGGAACTGCCGCGGGCGCTCAAGGCGCTCAAGGAGGCGGCGCGTTAAGCTCGGTGACAGGACGCGCGCGGCGGAGGGATGCGGGGAGACGCAGCCTCCGCCTGGGAGGGCTGCGCCCTCACCTTCCCGCGGGCGGGGGTCTGGGGAAACCGGGTTTCCTCATCCCCCTGCGCACGGGCTGCGCCCTCACCTTCCCGCGGGCGGGGTCTGGGGGAACCTGGTTCCCCCATGTTCACGTTAGAAAGCAGGCCGTCTATGCGCGCGGTAGAGTTGATCGCCAGGAAGCGGGACGGCCACGCCCTCAGCAGCGCGGAGATTGCCTGGCTGATCGAGCAGTACGTCGCCGGGGCGGTCCCCGATTATCAAATGAGCGCCTGGGCGATGGCGGTGGTGTTGCGCGGCATGGACGAACGCGAGACCGCCGATCTGACCATGGCCATGGCCCGCAGCGGGCGTATGCTCGACCTGCACGACCTGGCGCCGATCACCGTGGACAAGCACTCCACCGGCGGGATCGGCGACAAGACGACGCTGGTGCTCGCGCCGCTGGTGGCGGCGGTAGGCTTGCCCGTAGCCAAAATGAGCGGTCGCGCCCTCGGTTTTACCGGCGGCACGGTGGACAAGCTGGAGAGCATCCCTGGCTTCCGCGCCACGCTGGAGGCCGAGGAGTTCCGCCGTCTGGTGCGCGAGGTGGGCCTGGTGGTGGCCGCGCAGAGCGAGGATCTGGCCCCGGCGGACAAGAAGTTCTACGCCCTGCGCGATGTCACCGCGACGGTCGAGTCCATCCCGCTGATCGCCGCCAGCGTCATGAGCAAGAAACTCGCCGCCGGGGCGGATTGTCTGGTGCTGGACGTCAAGTACGGGCGTGGCGCCTTTATGCGCACGCTCGAGGAGGCCCGGGAGCTGGCCCGGCGCATGGTCGCGATCGGCCGCCATGCGGGGCGGCGCGTGGCCGCGGTGATCAGTTCGATGCAACAGCCCCTGGGGTACAATATCGGCAACGCCCTGGAGGTGCGCGAGGCCATCGCCGCGCTGCGCGGCCATGGCCCCGCGGATGTGGTGGAACTCAGCCTGATCCTCGGCGCGCAACTGGTGCACCTGGCCGGTCTCCGCGATGATGAGGCAGCGGCGCGGGCGCTCTTGCGCGAGGCCCTGGATCAGGGCGCGGCCTGGGACAGGTTCCGCCGGATGGTGGCGGCCCAGGGTGGCGATGTGCGCTACATTGACGCCCCGGAACGGCTGCCTGTCGCCCCGGTGCAGCGTGACGTCCCGGCGCCGCGGAGCGGCTATGTGACCGCGATTGACGGCATGGCCCTGGGGCTGGCCGTGAATGCCCTCGGCGGCGGACGGGCGCGCAAGGATGCGCCGATCGATCCGGCTGTGGGTCTGGTGCTGCGCGCCAGGATTGGCGCTGCCGTGAGCGCGGGCGCGCCGCTGGCGACCATCCACGCCGCCAGTGACGCCGACGCCGAGCAGGTGCTGCCCGGGCTGATCGCCGCCTTTACCCTTGGCGATGCGCCGGTGGCGCCGCCGGCGCTGGTGGAGGAGATCATCAAGGAGGTTTGAAGCGCCTATGCCGATCTACGAGTATCTCTGCCCCGAGTGCAACGGCAAGTTTCAAAAACTGGTGCGTGGCTTCGCCGACCCGCCGGGTCTGCTCTGCCCGCGCTGCGGCAGCAGCGACGTGCGTCGCGCCGTCTCGCGCTTTGCCACGCTGAAGTCGGAGGATGACCGGATCGAGGCCCTCGCCGATCCCGCCAACCTCGCCGGCCTTGATGAGAGCGACCCGCGCTCGATCGCCCGCTGGGCCAAACGCCTCGGCAAAGAACTGGGCGAGGACGCCGGCGAGGATTGGGATGAGATGGTGGACCAGATGCTCGAAGAGGAGCTTGAGGGCGAGGGCGCCGAAGAGGGCGAGGAGCGGCCAAAGGGCGCGCCCAGAGGTGTTGATGATCTCGGATGGGCATGAGGTGGCGCATACGCGGTTGCCTGAGCGCGCCAACCGGTTGGGGTGGGTGGGTTTTCCTGGGAGGGCGTAGCCCTGCCAGACTCTCCCACCGGGTAGGGGATGGGGAGACCAGATTTCCCCATCCCCCGGCGTGCGGGCCGCGCCCGCCCACACCCTCCCGTGGCCCAGGGCATGGGGAAACCGGGTTTCCCCATGCCGATACTTGTGAAAGGATACACATAACGCATGTTCAAACGACTCTTCGGGCGTCGCCAGGACGCCCCACGCACCGAGGAAGAGGCGCAGCGCGAGGAAGCGCAGGTTGCCCAGAGTCTGGAGAAGTCGCGCCAGGGCGTGTTTGGCCGCATCGCGCAGATGTTTCAGAGCGATGACCCTATCAGCGACGAACTCTGGGACGAACTGGAAGAGGCCCTGATCCAGGGCGACGTGGGTCTGGAGACGACGCAGTACCTGGTGAACCGGACGATTGACCGGGTGAACCGTTACGGCACGAAGCGCGCCCGCGAGGCCCGCGAGATGCTGAAGGCGGAGATGGTGCGCGTGTTCCAGGAGCAGGTGAAGCCGGCGCCCGCGACGACGCCGAAGCCCTACGTGGTGCTGGTGGTGGGCGTGAACGGGGCCGGGAAGACGACCCTGATCGCCAAACTGGCCCATCGCTACAAGAACCGCTTCGGCAAGCGCGTCCTGCTGGCGGCTGGCGACACCTTCCGCGCCGCCGCCACCGAGCAACTCGAAACCTGGGCCGAACGGGCCGGAGTGCCCTGCGTGAGCCTTGGTCAGGGCGCCGATGCGGCGGCGGTGGTGTACAAGGCGATCGATGCCGCCCTGGAGCAGGACATAGACGTGCTGATCGTTGATACCGCCGGGCGTCTGCAGGCCAAGTACAATTTGATGCAGGAACTGGAGAAGATCCGCAATATCATCGCCCGCAAATTGCCCGGCGCGCCCCACGAGGTCATTCTGGTGATTGATGCGACCACCGGCCAGAATGGCGTGCTGCAGGCCAAGGCCTTTCTCAAGTCGGCCGGGGTCACCGATGTGGCCGTGACGAAGATGGACGGCACCGCCAGGGGAGGCATCGCCTTCGCCGTGGCTCAGGATATTGAGCGGCCCATCCGCTATCTGGGCACGGGCGAAAAACTCGATGATCTGGCCCTGTTCGACGCGCAGGCCTTCGTTGATGCTCTGTTTGGTGAGAGCCGCGGCTAGTCTATAGCATTTCTCAGATCAGAAAGGTTGAACCTTTTAGGCAAGGTTGCACGATGACCCTCCCGCAGGCTCGCAGCCTGCGGGAGGGTGGAGCAGTACGGCAGACGCAGACGATGGTCAACGTATCGTAGATATGGGATCACTGAGTTTTCACATCCGGCACGAGGTCACGCCGGAGCGCTGTAGCGAAGTCTTTGAGGCAATCGCGGAGGGACTTCCGTATCAGCATATCCTCCAGAGCGATCGCCAGGAGGCCCGCCTGCGGCAGCTTGGTCTCATCGCTGGCCAGGAGCTTAGTGCAGACGGCAAGCTGTTAGCGCAAGTGTATCGCCAGAAGCCGGGTTTATGGGGAGATCTTCTGCATTTTCTCCACTACACACGCTGGTCTCCTCTTGAGCCGACTGCGAATGCCTTTTCATGGGTTTATCGCCAATTTACACATCTGCTCTGGGAGGATGCCCAGACTCTTGTGGATGACAGCTATCTCAAACCGGCAGTCGGCGCCCTGATCAGTGCCATTGAGTCCGAGCCAGCCTTTGCAGACGTCATTGGGAGTAAAACACGCGCGGGTACAGTCTCGCTTAGCACTGCAAGTCTTGTTGGTGCGCTCAACTGGCTTGCCGCACTCCAACCGCCAGTCATGAACGGGAAGCAGTTTTCGCGCCGCTTCTTCTGCCCGCCTGAACTGATGGTACTGGCCCTTGGTTGGGTTGCTCAAATCAGCGGCGGCGAGCCGGGTATCGATATACTGCTCTCTCCAGAGCGACGCAAAGCGTTATGCGCGCTTTGTCTTCTCGATCCCGCAGCATTGGATCGGTCAATCGACTGGACTCTCTCGCT
>DAOTYR010000293.1:0-7644 GCA_034434655.1 Chloroflexaceae bacterium | reverse complement strand
GGGGCGTGGGGAAGCCCGGTTTCCCCACACCCCTCGCCGAGGGCGTATGTTCACGTTAGCCCCACGGCACGAGGAAGCATACCGGTTTATATGCTTCATCTTCATCAGCCCTCGGCTATGGAAGGCGAAGCCCGCATGCGCGGGCTAGAGCGGATTAATTTCTCAAAGACCATAACCACGGCGTACGGAGACACGATGACACCCGTGAACATCCAACAACCACCAGCTATCAACGAGTTCGCCATCACCGTGGCGACGGTCAACGGCTCCGGCAGCCAGACGGCCAACCAGGCCATTGTGCGGGCCATCTTCCGCATGGGCATCCCGGTGAATGGCAAGAACCTCTTTCCCTCGAATATCCAGGGTGAACCCACCTGGTTCACCATCCGTGTCAGCGCCCGGGGCCATAGCGCCCGTCCCGCCGAGGCGCCCATACTGATCGCCTTCAACCCCCGCACCGCCGAGGCCGACCTGGCGGCCCTGCCTCCCGGAGGGATCTGCCTGTACCCCGATGATGGCCCCTGGCGCCCCCGGCGCGATGATGTAACCGGCTATTCCCTGCCGGTCAAAGAGCTTGTCGCCGCGAGCGGCTTCGAGCCGCGTCTGCGCGAGTATGCCGCCAATATGGTCTACGTAGGCGCGCTGGCCGCCCTGATCGGCATCGAGCTTGAGCATATCCGTGGCGCCTTGCTGCACCACTTCAAGGACAAGGCGCAGCCCGCGGCGCTGAACTTCGGCGTGGCGCAGGCGGCCTACGAACGTTTCGTGGCCGCCTATCCCCAGGCGCTCGCCGCGCCGCGCTTCCGTCTGGCGCCGTTGCGGGCGACGGACGGCAAGATCCTGATCGACGGCAATACCGCCGCCGCCCTCGGGGCGATCTTCGGCGGTGTGAGCTTCCTGACCTGGTACCCGATCACCCCGGCCACCAGTCTTGCCGATGCCCTCGGCGCCTACCTGCCGCGCCTGCGCACCGGCCCCGACGGCCATCCCGCCTATGCTATCGTGCAGGCCGAAGATGAGATTGCCGCCCTGGGCATGGCCGTTGGCGCCGGGTGGGCCGGCGCCCGCGCCATGACCTGCACCTCCGGCCCCGGCCTCTCGCTGATGACCGAGTTCGCCGGCCTGGCCTACTTCGCCGAAATCCCGTGCGTCGTCTGGGACGTGCAGCGCGTGGGGCCCAGCACCGGCCTGCCGACGCGCACCGCCCAGGGCGATCTGCGGGCAGCCGCCTTCCTCGGCCACGGCGACGCCCGCCACGTCGTGTTGCTGCCGGGAAACGTGGCCGAGTGCTTCGAGTTCGGCTGGCGCGCCTTCGACCTGGCCGAACGCCTCCAGACGCTCGTCTTCGTGCTCAGCGATCTCGATCTGGGCATGAACCTGTGGACCAGCGATCCCCTGGCCTATCCTGACGCCCCCATGGACCGGGGCAAGGTGCTGAGCGCCGCCGACCTGGAACGCCTCGGCAGCTTCGCGCGCTTCGCCGACCCCGAGGGCGACGGGATCGGCGCCCGGACCCTGCCCGGCAACCCCCATCCGCTCGCCGCCACCCTCAGCCGTGGAACTGGACATAATGAACGCAATCTCTACAGCGAGCGCCCGGAGGACTGGAAAGCCAACATGGACCGCCTGAGCCGCAAGTACGAAACGGCGCGGCGGCTCGTGCCGCAGCCGGTCGCCGAGGAAGATCCCGAGGCCACGGTGGGCCTGATCGGGTTTGGCTCGACCGAAGGGGTGATCCGCGAGGCGCGCGACCTGCTGCGCGCCCAGGGCCTGCCTACCAGTTTCCTGCGCCTGCGGGCCGTGCCCCTGGGCGAGTCGGCGCGCCGCTTCGTGGCGCGGCACCGACGCTGCGTCGTGGTGGAACTGAACCACGACGGCCAGATGCGCGACCTGCTGCGCATCCATTGCCCCGAGCACGCCGCGCGCCTGCTGAGCGTGGCCCACAGCGACGGCCTGCCCCTCACGGCGGAGTTTGTTGCGGAGTCGGTACGGGCACTAACGTGAAAATAGGCTGCTGGAGCAAGGGTGTGGGGAAACCGGGTTTCCCCACGCCCCCGCCCCGCGGGGGGATGGGGAAACCGGGTTCCCCCATACCCCCGCCCGCGGGAGGGTGTGGGAGGGTGCAGCCCTTGCGCAGGGGTCTGGGGCAACCAGGTTGCCCCAGACTCCCGCCCGCGGGAGAGCCTGACCCTCAAGCAGGGGGTGTGGGGGAACCCGGTTTCTCCACACCCCTCCTCAGCGCAATCTGTAGAGGGCGTTCGACGGACCCTTGATGTTGATTAGCTCTACGTTTTCAAAGGAAATTCCTGATGCTTCCGCAGACCATCGGGCGTTACCAGATCCAGGGCGAACTGGGTCGCGGCGGCATGGCCGTGGTCTACCGGGCCTACGATCCCCAGGCCGGGCGCGAGGTGGCGGTCAAGGTGCTGCCCCGCGAGCTGCTGCACGACCCGGCCTTCCGCACCCGCTTCCGGCGCGAGGTGGCGGCTGTGACGGCCCTGGAACATCCGGCGATTGTGCCCCTCTACGACTCTGGCGAACACGAGGGCCAGCCGTACATGGTCATGCGCCTGATGACCGGCGGCTCGCTGGCGAACCGCCTGCGCCGCGGCCCCCTGACCCTGATCCAGGCGGCGCGGATCATCGCCGAGCTTGCCCCGGCCCTCGACGCGGCCCACGCCGCCGGGCTGATCCACCGTGATGTCAAGCCCGACAATGTGCTCTTCGATCAGACCGACCAGCCCTACCTGGCCGATTTTGGGGTGGTCAGCGTGATGCAGGCTTCGACCATGCTGACCCGCAGCGTAGTGATCGGCACGCCCGATTACATGGCCCCGGAATTGTCCCGGCCCGGGCGTCTGTCGCCGCTGGTGGACGTGTATGCCCTGGGGGTCATGCTCTTTGAAATGCTCACCGGGCGGCCGCCGTACCAGGCCGATACGCCCCTTGGCACCCTGGTGGCCCACGTCACCGAGCCGATCCCCGACGTGCGGGCGCGCCGGCCCTGGTTGCCCGCCGCGACTCAGATGCTGATTGAGCGGGCCCTGGCCAAGGACCCCCGCGCGCGCTACCAGTCGGCAGGTGAACTGGCCGCGGACCTGACGGCCCTGGCGGCGGGACAGTCTCCGCCGACGCTCAAACTACGGCTGCCGGCGGAACCGGTCGCGCCCGCCCCATCCCCCCCTCCGACCTTCGTCCCGACCACGCCGACCTTTCCGCGCCCCACGACGGCCTTTGAACCGGCGTCGCCGACGTTCCAACGCCCCACAACCAGCTTCGCGCCCCCCGCGCCCGCCGGCAAGCGCGCGGCCCCCGAACCGGTCCTGAGTTGGAGATGGCCGTTCCTGATCATAGCCGTGGTTGTAGCAGCGTTCTTCTGGTTCGCTAGCCTGTCGCGCCGACCGGCATCGGTTCCGTACCAGGCGCCAATCCCGTACCCAACCTACACGCCAGTCGCCGTGGGTCCCTGGCCATCGGGCGCTGAACGGTCAGATGTCCAGGTGCATGCGGTCACCTCTACCTCTATTCCTCCTCCCCCGCCGCTGACACCACCCGGGGACTCGATGTTGAGGCTCATCGCGTATCCATCGGTTTCGGAAGCGGCGCCGGGCATGGAGTTCAGTTACTATATCAGCGTGATTGCCGAGTATGGCGCTACCCGTGAGGTGACCCTGGTAGACCGGATCACTGATGCCGTGGAAGTATTGAGTGCCGATACAACAGCGGGCGCGTGTAGCGTGTACACTGAATACCGGGTGATCATTTGCGAGATGAACGTCGGCCCCGGCGTTCCGGCCAACGTGCGGATTGATGTACGGGTGCGCCCAACCGTTGCGCCGGGTACGATCATCACCAGTGTTGTTGAGGTGACCGGAGCAGCCCCTGAATTCATGACGACCCCGGTCAAGGCACGGTCGCCGTTCCAGACCCCGCCCGACCGTGGACCCTGAAGCGATTGTAGAGCGTCGAACGACCACAACCGGAGCGCCATCTATGACCACTGCACGCCAGCCTGTCAACTCCCTTGGCCTGACCAGAGCCGACTACCGCGGCGCGCCGTCGACCCTCTGCGCCGGCTGCGGCCACGACTCGGTTGCGAGCCAGATCATCGCCGCGGCCTTTGAGTTATCGCTGCCACCCCATCGGGTGATCCGCATGAGCGGCATCGGCTGCTCGAGCAAATCAGCGGCCTACTTCCTGGGACGCTCGCACGGTTTCAACTCCCTGCACGGGCGCATGCCGGCGGTGACGACCGGCGCGCACGTGGCCAACCACACCCTGATCCCCCTCGCCGTGAGCGGCGACGGCGATACCGGCAGCATCGGGCTGGGGGGCTTCAAGCACCTGCTGCGGCGCAATGTGCCGCTAGTCTACATCATCGAGAACAACGGGGTCTACGGGTTGACCAAGGGGCAATTCTCGGCCACCGCCGACGAGGGAGCCAGATTGAAGCACGCCGGGGTGAATCTGTTGCCGCCGATTGACCTGTGCGCCGAGGCCCTGCTCGCCGGCTGCGGCTTCGTGGCCCGCTCGTTTGCCGGCGACGCGAAGCAGGTGCGCGAGTTGATCAAGGCGGCCTTCGCCTTCCACGGCACGGCGGTGCTTGACGTGATCAGCCCCTGCGTCACCTTCAACAACCACGACGATTCGACCAAGAGCTACGCCTACGGCAAGGCCCACGAAGAACCGCTGCACGACGTGACCTTCATCCCGCGCTACGAGGAAATGGTCGCAGAGTTCGCGCCGGGAGAGGTGCGCGACCTGCGGCTCCACGACGGCCCGGTCATCCGCCTGCGCCGCCTGGCCGCCGATCACGACCCCTCTGACCGCCTGGCGGCCCTGATGCTGCTGGAGCAGGCGCGGGCCGCGGGCGAGTTCATCACCGGCCTGATCTACCTGAGGGAAGGCCGGCCCACTCTGGCCGAGAGCCTGGGTCTCGGGCCGACGCCTCTGGCCGAATTGCCCGCTGACACGCTGCGCCCTCCGCCAGAAGCCCTGGCGGCGGTGAACGAGGAGTTTCGGTAAGTGTTCACATTTCTCCTGGGAGCGCGGGCATCTTGCCCGCGGAGACGCGACGGGGGCGAAACGCCCTCGCTCGCAGGCGCGTGGGTTACCCCAGGGGTGAACAGTTACGAGTTTCGCTGAGACCTGGTTTTGTGGGAGATCCACCGTTCGCAGCGTTCTGCCCCCCTCCCAATCTCCCCCCGCCTTACCCGAAAGCCAGAGGATTGGGGAAACCGGGTTTCCCCATCTCCCCACCTCCCCACCCCCACGGTCTACAACGCCATCACCCCATACGGGGCATAAGGCACCAGAGGCAGCACATGCGGGTCGCTCAAGTTGATCCGCGCGGGTTGGGCGGCAAGGAGCATGGGCACGCCCAGGGCGCGGAGCCACTCTTCGTCGTCATCGGCATCGGGGGGCTTCTCGTCGCCCCGGTCGCTGATCACCGCCAGGTCGCAAGCATCGAAGGCCACCCCGCGCCGCAGGATGTCTCCGGTATCGAGACCCGCCACCAGCGCCTCGGTGCGCGGATCGGCGAGCAGTTCACGGGTGGCCGCGAAGCTGGCATAGTCAATCACGGCAGGGCGCGCCCCCAGGCCGGCGAGTTCCGCGGCCATGCGTTCGACGGCAAGGCCCCGCAGCGCTCCGCCGGTCACAGCGATGATGGGGATGCGCCCGATGCCTTCCCAGGGCGGTTGGGGCGCGCGCGCCTCCCGCGCGCGGAGCGGCTCGGGATCGAAGCTCCACCCACGCGCGCCGTAGCCGATCTGCACCCACCCGTCGGACCGCGTGAAGCAGGGCAGGTTGCGACGCCGGGCCTCGGCGACGAGTTGCAGGGCCGCCACCGGCAGCGCCTCGGCGCGCCGCCGGGCCTGGAGGGCGAAGAGCGGCCCGTCGCGGTCCCAGGTCCCATCGCCGCGGGCCTCGGCGCCGATCCCCTCCACCACGTAGGCGCAGAGATCGGCCCCCAGCCGTGGCGCGTCGGTGGCGAAACGGGCCCTGATCAGGTAGCCTGGCCCATCGGCACTGGCCGTAACTTCCAGATAGGCGATGACCAGACCGATAAACTGCGCGCCGTCCTTGATCGCCGCGCGCAGCCGCGGCGAGCGGTCGCTATCACAGCGCGCCCGCAGGTGCACCCCCGTCCAGGGGCCGTAGATGTGTGGCCCTTCGTAGGCCCGCAGGCGCCGCAGGGCGATTGGTGGTAGCATAGGGTTCGCTCCGCGCCGAGGTGAACATAGCCGATAGCCGGTAACCGATAGCCGATACCCCGCCGCCGTTTTCATCGCGGCGTTGTGCGCCCCGCGCATGACCGTCTCATGTGACCATGGGGGAACCTGGTTCCCCCATCCCCCCGCCCGTGGGAGGGTCTGGCTCTCAAGCAGGGGTCTGGGGAAACCAGGTTTCCCCGTCCGCTCACCCGGTGGGAGGGTCTGGCTCTCAAGCAGGGATAGGGGGAACCCTGGTTTCCCCACGCCCCCGCCCGCGGGAGGGCCTCGCCCGCAAGCAGGGATAGGGGGAACCCTGGTTTCCCCACGCCCCCGCCCGCGGGAGGGCCTCGCCCGCAAGCAGGGGTCTGGGGAAACCAGGGTTCCCCGTCCGCTCACCCGGTGGGAGGGTGTGGGCGGGCAAAGCCCTCCTACGCAGACCGTCCCCTCCCTTACCCGCCCCCGCTGGGTGCGGGAACCGGGCTCCTCCCCGCTGGGGGAGGGAACCGGGCTCCTCCCCCCAGCGGGGGGAGGCTGCGAGGGGGGAAACCCGGTTTCCCCTCGCCTTGCGGATGCGGGCCGGAGGCCCGCGCGCCCAGGCCCGTGCCTCTTGCTTGCCCGCGGCAGGGGTAGCATACCCACGATGCGCCGGGGCGTCAATGGGGTTGATCCGCCGCGACCGCCGAATGGCTGTCGCCAGAAACCCTGTACACTGCTGCACCTGCCATGGCTCACTCCGATCTCGAAGCGCTGCGCGAACCGCACACGGCTCTGCTGCGGGCGGCGTTGGAATTAGCCAGTCCTGCTGGCGCTGGCGTGGCCCTGGACCTGGCCTGCGGCCCTGGCGGCACCACGGCCTGGCTGGCCAGCCGGCGCCGGCCCGGCGGGTTGATCATGGGCCTGGACCGTGACGCGGCAGCGTTGCACGCGGCGCGCACGACGGCGCCCGCGGCGAGCCTGGTGCGGGCCGACGCGCATCGTCTGCCCCTGCGCGCCGCGACGGTCGACCTGGTATGGTGCGTGGCGGCTCTGGGGCTGTTCGCCGATCCCGCCGCCGCCCTGGCCGAGGTCCGGCGCCTGCTGCGACCCGGTGGCGTGCTGGTGGTCGCCAGCGCCACCCAGCGCTGGGTGCGGCCTCGTCGCTGGCCCGTGGCCCTGCGGAACCTGTTGTCTGACCTATCGCTGCCGCCTGCCGATGACCTCGGGGCCGACCTGGGCGCGGCGCTCAGCCTGGCGGGTCTGCGCGAGGTGAACCTGCGGGCCTATCTCCTTGATCCGCCTGGCCTTGACCCCATCGCGGCGATGCTGCCCCTCCTCTCCTGGTCGGCTCTGGCGCCGCTGGTGGCTGGCCTCGGCCCCGCGGAGCAGGCGGCCTGCGCGACCAACGCCGCGGAAGAACCCGAACCGGAGCCGTTGCCGGTGCTCCTGGTTG
>DAOTYR010000292.1:0-2379 GCA_034434655.1 Chloroflexaceae bacterium | reverse complement strand
GCTATGAACCTCATTCTTTCCATGGTTGTTGGAACGCTGTTCGCGGGGGGCATCTACCTGGTGCTGCGCCGCAGCGTGGTCAAGCTGATCCTGGGCCTGGTGCTGCTGAGCCATGGCGCGCACCTGCTGATCTTCCTGATGGGCGACGGCCTGGTTAAGGCGCGCGCGCCCTTCGTCAGGGCGGAGACCGGCGTCGCGCCCGCGGACTCAGCCGACCCGCTGATCCAGGCACTCATTTTGACGGCGATTGTGATCAGTCTCGGCCTGCTCACCTTCGTGATGGCGCTAGCCTACCGCGCCGACCAGGCCGTCGGGAGCGATGACCTGAACGATATGACCTCGACCGACCAGTTGTAGGGAAGACTCATGGCACAGCACTTGTTTCTCCCGCTGATCGTCCCGCTGTTCAGCGCCGGCGTGGCGACGCTCATCAGCCGGCGGCGCGTCTGGGTGCGGGTGATCGCCGTGGCCGCGACGCTCTTCAACCTGGGGTACGGGGTCTGGTTGCTGGTCACCGTCGCGGCGATGGGCCGGCAGGTGGCCCAGGCCGGAGGCTGGGCGGCGCCCTTCGGCATCACGCTGCTGGCCGACGGCCTGAGCGCGATCATGCTCCTGCTCACAGCCCTGCTGACGCTGGTGACGATCATGTTCAGCCTGGTCACCCTCGACCCGCGGCAGGAGCGCTTCTACTACTACCCGCTGCTGCTACTGCTGCTGTTCGGCTGCAGCGGGGCCTTCCTGACCGGCGATCTCTTCAACCTCTACGTCTGGTTCGAGATCCTGCTGGTGGCCTCTTTCGGATTGATCACCCTCGGCGGCTCGCGGGCGCAACTCGAGGGCGGCCTGAAGTATGTGGTGTTGAACCTGTTCGCGAGCCTCTGCTTTCTGGTCGGGGCGGGGCTGGTCTACGGAGTGGCCGGCACGCTCAACATGGCCCACCTGGCTGAGCGCCTGAACGCGATCCAGGAACCGACCCTGGTGACGGCGGTGGCGGGCTTCTTTCTGATCGCCTTTGGCAGCAAGGCCGCCCTGGCGCCGCTGTTTTTCTGGCTGCCCACCAGTTACCACACGCCGAGCATCGCCGTCACCGCGCTGTTTGGCGGCTTGCTCTCCAAGGTGGGGGTCTACGCCCTGTACCGGGTGTTCGGCACGGTGTTCCAGAGCGAACTGGGGCGGCTGGCGCCGCTGATCCTGGCAGTGGCCGGGGTGACGATGGTGGTGGGGGTGATCGGGGCGATGGCCCAGGTCAATGTGCGGCGCATCCTGGCCTTTCACATCGTCAGCCAGGTGGGCTACATGGCCATGGGGCTGGGCCTGGCCAGCGTGGCCGGTCTGGCGGCGGGCATTCTGTTCATGGCCCACAACATCGTGGTCAAGACGGCCCTGTTCCTGATCGGCGGGGCGGCGGAGCACCTCACCGGCACGGGCGACCTGAAGGAGATGGGCGGCATGGCCCGGCGCGAACCATTCCTGGCGGTGCTCTGGCTGCTGGCCAGCTTCGCGCTGGTAGGCGTTCCGCCACTCAGTGGCTTCTTCGGCAAGCTCGGGCTGATCCAGGCCGGGGTGACTCAGGAGCAGTGGCTGATCGTCGGCGTCGCGGCGGGGGTCAGTCTCTTCACCCTGTTCTCGATGCTGAAGATCTGGAACGAGGTTTTCTGGAAGAAGGCCTACGGCGATCTGAGCCACCTGCCCCGCGCCGGGGCAGGGTTGCTGGCGCCCGCGGTGATCCTGGTCGCGGTGAGCATCGCGCTGGGCCTCGGCGCGGCCCCGGCCCTGGACTACAGCCTGCTGGCGGCGGAGCAGGCGCTCGATACCGCGGGCCTGGCGCGCGATGTCTGCGGCGCCAATGGCTGCGAGGCGGTTGAACTGGCGATAGCGCGTTAGGGTGATCGCGGCCCCGGCGAGGAACGTCCTGGGAGATCCAGGCCCTGGCCAAACTTCCGCAAAAGGCAGGGGGGTGGGGAACCCAGGTTTTGCCCCCCTCCTGCCCGTTGTGTTCAGATGACATGGAGCATGGGCCATGAGCGCATTTCAGATAGGTATGACCATCCTGATGCTGGTGGTGAGCATATCCTTGGGCGCCGCGGTGTGGCGACTGCTGCGGGGGCCAAGTATTCCCGACCGGGCGGTCGCCTTTGATCTGATCGTGGTCCACGTGGTGGGACTGATTACGATGTTCGTGATCATCACCGGCGAACTGGTGCTTCTCGACACGTTGATCGTCATCTCGGTGCTGGGGTTTCTGGGCACGGTGGCCATCGCCCGCCTGATTGAAGTGGGGAGGAACTGATGACGCCGCTGGAAATCGTGACCCTGGCGATCACCCTGATCGGGGTCTTCTTCGTGGTAGTTTCGTCGGTCGGGCTGGTACGGCTGCCG
>DAOTYR010000291.1:0-3831 GCA_034434655.1 Chloroflexaceae bacterium | reverse complement strand
GCCCCAGGGCGTCATGCTGCGCGTGGCGCCGGGCATCGAAGCGCGCACCCACCCCTCCATCGCCACCGGCGGCGCCGACTCGAAGTTCGGCCTGCCCCCCGCGGCCCTCGACGCCGCCGCGACGCGGCTGCGCGCCTCCCCTGGCCTGCGCTTCCTGGGGCTGCACGCCCACATCGGGTCGCAGATCTTCGATCTGCAACCGCTCCGCGCCGCCGTGGCCGTTCTGGTGGATCTGGCGGCGCGCCTCCGCGACTGCCACGGCCTGTTGGTGGAGGAACTCAGCCCTGGCGGGGGGCTGGGCGCGCCCTACCTGGCCGAAGAAGCCGCGCCCGATATCGCAGCCTACGCCGCGGCCCTGTGCGCCAGCCTGCGCGACCGGTGCGCCGCCCGCGCCCTGCCGCCGCCGCGCCTGACCGTCGAACCGGGGCGCTCGATCGTCGCCCGGGCCGGCGTGGCCCTCTACACCGTGATGGGGCGCAAACTGGCCGCCGATGGCACAACGCGGTACCTCCATATTGACGGCGGCATGGCCGATAACCCGCGCCCCGCGCTCTACGGCGCCCGCTACACCGCCCTGCTGGCCAACCGCGCCGCCGCGCCCCCCGGGCCGCCCGTCAGCGTCGCCGGACGCTCCTGCGAGTCGGGCGATGTGCTCCTGCGCGAGGTCGCGCTCCCTCCCGCGCAACCCGGCGACCTTCTGGCTGTCGCCACCGCCGGGGCCTATACCCTTAGCATGGCCAGCACCTACAATCTGGCGCCCCGGCCCGCCGTGGTGCTCGTGGCCGCGGGGCGCGCCCGCCTCATCCAGCGCCGCGAGACCGAAGATGACCTGCTCGCCCGCGATGTGCCCTTGTGAGGCGTGCGGAAACCGGGTTTCCCTCTTCCCCTCCTCAAGGTAGGGGTCCGGGGAAACCTGGTTTCCCCGGACCCTCCCCAGGCTGCGGCGGTTGGGCGGGCGACGCTCTTCCAGGAACACCCTTGCGCGTCCCGTTGGGATGCGGCGCAGCCGCCCACCGGCTACAACAACAAAGACACGGTGTAGATCACCAGCCCCGCCAGACCACCCACAACGGTGCCATTGATGCGAATAAACTGCAGGTCGCGCCCGATGGCCAGTTCGACCTTGCGCGTCACCTCGGCGCTCTCCCAGGAACGGACGGTCTGGGTCACAAAATCGCCGGCCGCCCGCCCATAGCGTCGCACCAGGTAGCGCACCAGTTCCTCGGTCCAGCCCTCGACCCGCACGCGCCATTCCGGGTCGCGTTCGAGCACATCACCGACGTGGCTGAGCCCCCGGGCGATGGAGAGACGCAGCGAGGAACCCGGCGTGGCGCTCTGCATCAACAGGTTCGCCTTCACGTCCTGCCACAGGTTCCCGGCCACCTCACGCAAGCGCGGGTGTTTCAACAACTCGTGCTTCAGTTCCTCGCCCCGCGCGCGAACGGCGGGATCGTACTGCAAATTGACGATCCAGGCATCGAGGGTGTTGGTGAACTGCTCGTAGAGCGGGTGATCGGGATTCTCGCTCAGTTCGGCCAGGATCTTCCGGGCGCCATCGAGCAGCCGCTCATAGATCTTCTGGTCCACGATGCGCGGCACCCAGGGGGGCAGTTCACCGGCGATGCGCCTGCGGATCAACTCCTGGTTAGCCTCGATCCACTCCGTCAGCACGCGCGCCAGTTGCAGCAGCACGTCGCGCTGGCGATGCTCGGCCACCACGATACCCAGGAATTGCGCCGCCAGCGATGTGGCGGGCACGGCCCCCAGGCGCTCGATCAGGGTGCGCTGGAGCAGCGCGCCGACTTCCTCATCGTTCACGACGCGCAACAGACCAGCCACGCTCTCGGCAACCACATCGGCAGCCTGCATGCTGCGCCGCGGATCGCGCAGCACCTGGGCGATGCGCCCGGCGACGTCCTGCCGGCGCAAGCGATCCGCGATGCGTTCGGGATCGAGGAAGTTCCGCTCGATGAAGCGCCCCAGGCTCTCGGCGATGCGCTCGCGGCGCCGGGGGATGATCGCCGTGTGGGGGATGGGCAAGCCGAGCGGATGGCGGAAGAGTGCCGTCACGGCGAACCAGTCCGCCAGGGCGCCAATCATCGCCGCTTCGGAGAAGGCGCGCACAAAACCCACCCACGCCCCCAGATCGCGGTAGATGGTCGCGATCACGAACACGATGGTGACCAGCACCAGCAGGCCCGTCGCCAGGCGCTGCATTCGCCGCAGCTCCGCGGCGCGTTGAACATCGTCCATATGCGAGTATGTCTTGTGCCGGACCGGAGCAGAGGGATGGAGAAACCCGGTTTCCCCATGCCCTTCCAACCGGCTCCGTTCACGGGGGTGTTCCTGGGAAGGCGACGCCCGCCCAGGCCGGGAGGCCACAGGAGATTATACCGCGTCTCCCATGGTACAATGTAGCAGTATGGTACCAATGTTCTCTGTTGTCGCCCGCGATCCGGCCTCACAGGCCCGCGCCGGTCTGCTACGGACGGCCCACGGCGACGTCGCCACGCCGGTGTTTATGCCGGTGGGCACGCGCGGCAGCGTCAAGGCCCTCACCCCTGACGAACTGCGCGCCCACGGCGCAGCGATCATCCTCGGCAACACCTACCACCTCTATCTGCAGCCCGGCCACGAACTGATCGCCCGGCAGGGAGGGCTGCACCGCTTCATGGGCTGGCACGGTCCCATCCTTACCGACAGCGGCGGCTTCCAGGTCTTCTCCCTGGTCCACGGCGGGATCGCCGACGAAATCAAGGGCCGCCGGCCCCAGCAGCCAGGCCGGCTCAGCGATATGGTGAAGGTGACCGAAGACGCGGTGGTCTTTAAGAGTTACCTGGACGGCTCGCGCCACATCTTTACGCCCGAGCGCAGTATCGAGGTGCAGCACCACCTGGGCGCCGATATTATTCTCTGT
The DNA here is from genome assembly GCA_034434655.1 of Chloroflexaceae bacterium. Taxonomy (GTDB): domain Bacteria; phylum Chloroflexota; class Chloroflexia; order Chloroflexales; family Chloroflexaceae; genus JACAEO01. The sequence continues at coordinate 914 of DAOTYR010000291.1, read as the reverse complement.
TTCGACGAACTGCCGCCCTACCACGCCGGCTACGACTACACCCGCGAGAGCATGCACCGCTCGCACCGCTGGGCGGCACGCTGCCTCGAAGCGCACCGCGAGCGCGAGCCGGAGCGCCTGCCCAACCCCGAGCAACGGCTCTTCGGCATCGTTCACGGCGGCGTGTTTCCCGACCTGCGCCGGGAAAGCGCCGAAACCCTTGGTGCTATGGGCTTTGATGGCTTGTGTATTGGCGGATCGTTGGGGGCCAACAAGGAGCAGATGTACGCCGTGGTTGACATGACTGTGCCGCACCTGCCCGACGGGCTGGCGCGGCACCTGCTGGGTGTCGGCGACGTGGACGATCTGATCGAAGGCGTGGCCCGCGGCATTGATATGTTCGACTGCGTCAGCCCGACCCGCCTCGGCCGTCACGGTACCGCGCTCGTGCGCGACCCGGAGCGCCGCTGGAAGCTCAATCTGCAGAACGCCGCGCTCCGCGAAGACGACGGTCCCTTGCAGCCGGGTTGCCTGTGCAGCACCTGCCGCACCTTCTCACGGGCCTACCTCCATCACCTCTACCGGGCGAAGGAACTGCTGGGCATCCGCCTGGTCAGCCTGCACAACGTGGCCTTCCTGCTCTCGCTCATGGCCGACATCCGCGCCGCGATCATCGAGGGCCGCTTCGCGGCGCTTTACGCAGCGTGGCTGGGCAAGCCGCTCCCCTAACGTGAACATAGGCTCTCGAAGAGGGAAATGGGGAAACCCGGTTTCCCCATTCCCCTGCGCACGGGCTGCGCCCTCACCTTCCCTGGACGCCGTGGGCGGCCTCCTCCACCACGTCGCGCTCCTCGACATAGCGGAAAATATCCGTCTCGCTGATGATCCCCACCGGCACGCCATCGCGCACCACCACGACGCGGCGAATATTCTTC
>DAOTYR010000290.1:0-9894 GCA_034434655.1 Chloroflexaceae bacterium | reverse complement strand
TGTGTTACAATCGGTTTGGCGCACAGGCGCGGCCGCACCCATCAGTGCGCCTCAGGTGACCATCGTTCGCAGGGTTCCGCCCCCTCCCAGCCTCCCCCCGCTGGGGGGAGGAGCCGGGTTCCCGCCCCCAGCGGGGGAGGGTCAGGGAAGGGGCCGTCACCGTGCCCGCGGAGCCGCGATGCGGGCGGGACGCTCGGGCTCCCAGGTCATGGTCATCGCGGCGTGGTGCGCCATGCGCATGACCGTCTCACGTGACCATGGGGGAACCAGGTTCCCCCATACCCCCGCTCGCGGGAGGATTTGGGGGAGCCGCGGGGAGACAGAGCCTCCGGGGCTTCTGCAGGTAACAATGACACGCTCACGCTTTACGGTAGATGACCTGTACGAACTGGGGTGGCTGGAGGATGTACGCATCAGCCCGGATGGGCGAACGGTGGCGTATGTCCACGTAACGGTGGAGCGACGCGCCAATCGCTACCGCCGGGCGATCTACCTGGCACCAGTCGAAGGCAGGGGGCCGCGACGGTTCACGGCCGGCAATTCCCAGGATCGGCAGCCGCGCTGGAGCCCGGATGGGACGCGCCTGGCCTTCGTCTCCGACCGGCAGGACGACCAGGGGCAGATCTACGTGATTGCCCGGGACGGCGGCGAGGCCCAGCAACTCACCGCTATGCCGAACGGCGCGAGTGATCCGGTCTGGCGCCCTGACGGGCGGATGATCGCCTTCCTGGCGCCGGTGAGCGAGGAGGAACGCCGCCGCGAGGACAGCGGCGAGCAACCGCCGCCCCCCGGCGACGCATGGGAAGCGAAGCGCGCCGAGGAGCAGCGTCGGCACGAGGAAGAGCGCAAGACCGATCCGCGCGTCATCACCCGGCTTCCCTACCGTGGCGGGACGAAGTTTTTCGATGAGCGGCGCCGCCACATCTACGTGATTGAAGTACCCGAGGGAGATATTACCAGCTTGCCCACGCCGCGGCGGCTGACCGACGGCGACATACACTTTGGCTCGCCGGCCTGGATGCCCGATGGCACGGCCCTGCTCACGACCGCCACGCGGGATCCCGAGGCCGATTCGCTCTTCGCCTACTACGACGTGCTCCGGGTACCGCTCACGGGAGAACAGTCCACGGCACTCACCGCTCCAGGCTTCTCGTACTTCGATCCGCAACCTTCGCCGGATGGCAGCCTGATCGCCTTCCGCCGCCTGAGCGAGGCGCGGCTGCTGGGCGAAGGTAGCCGGGTGGCGATCATTGCCGCGGCGGGCGGCGAGATCACCGACCTGACCGCCCATGCCGACCTGGACGTGGAACGCTTCCTGTGGCGCCCCGATGGGGCCGGGGTGCTCTTTTCCGCCGGCTGGTACGGCGATGCGCACATCTACAGTATTGGCCTGCCGGGCACACCCACCTTTCGCAGCGGCGAAACTCTGGTCGGCGGCCGGCGCATGGTGAGCGAGTTCGACGTGGCCCAGGACGGGACGATCGCCTTTATCGCCGGGGACGCCGACAACCCCTGTGATCTCTACCTCCGCGCGCCGGACGGCGCCGAGCGCCGCCTGACCGCCATTAACCAGCCGCTCCTCGACCAGCGGATCATCGTGCCGATCGAGGAGGTGCGCTACCTGGCGCCCGATGAACAGGAAGTGCAGGGGTGGGTGCTCTATCCGCCAGATTTTGAGGAAGGCGGGCCGCCTGCCCCGCTGGTCGTCTGTATTCACGGCGGACCGCATACGATGTGGGGGCCGGGCTTTCGAACGATGTGGCACGAGTGGCAGACGCTGGCCGCCGCCGGCTACATCGTATTCTTTTGCAACCCCCGCGGCAGCGACGGCTACGGTGAAGTTTGGCGCGACGCCATTCGCGGGCGCTGGGGCGAAGCCGACGCCCCGGATATCCTGGCCGGGGTGGAGACGCTCATCGCCACCGGCCGGGTGGATCCGCGGCGGATCGGGGTGACCGGCGGCTCCTATGGAGGGTATATGACTGCCTGGCTGCTGAGCCACGCCGATCTGTTCGCCTGCGGCGTGGCCGCCCGTGGCGTCTACAATCTGATCACCCTCTATGGCACCTCGGATGCCCACGAGTTGATCGAGATCGAGTTTGAAGGCTATCCCTGGGAACTGGCCGAGGAGTTGTGGGAGCACTCGCCCCTGGCGCATGCTCACAAGATCAACGCGCCGCTGCTGCTGCTGCACAGCGAACTCGATTATCGTACGCCGATCAGCGAAGCTGAGCAACTCTTTGCCTTTCTCCGCCGCCAGAAAAAGGTCGTGGAACTGGTGCGCTATCCGCGCGAAGGTCACGAACTTACGCGCAGCGGCGAACCCGATCATCGCGCGGATCATTTGCGCCGGACGCTGGACTGGTTCGAGCGCTATTGCAAAAGGACATAGAGGCAACGAAGCATCCCATGCTCGCACACCTATTCTTCGCGTCACGCATCACAGAGAATGGCCTTTTCTTTACGTACCCCGGACGGGTTCCTGGCAGTAAACCCGATTACTCAGTTGCGTATGCAACTGTTCGTCAGAGTATTACTGTTCAATCATCCTTCAATACTCCACTGAGCGTCATGTGTTGCACAATTTTTGCAATTAGTCTGAAAAAAGGACTTCTCAAATGGGCATGGCTGTGGTAAACTTTCGGTTACAAGCAGCGTCACGTAGCCGCGCGAGTTTCCCCGGTATCCCCGGTCTCCCCGCCCGCACGACCTCCAGGCCCGAGGCACAGCACGGGACGTTGTGACGCCGTTGCACGCCAGGCGAGGCGAGGCGTGAGCGGTGCGCCGTATGGCATAGGCTGAAGTGAGGAGCGCAGGGGATTTCCCTGCCATTGCTGTGCTACGGCGACGGCCTGGCACGCAGGAGTTGGACCGGAATGCAAGTGAAGCTTTTTGTCGGCAACCTGGCCTGGAGCGTCGATGACCAGATGCTGGAGGGCGTGTTCAGCCAGCACGGCGATGTCCAGAGCGCGCGCGTTATCTACGATCGTGACACAGGCCGCTCGCGCGGGTTCGGGTTTGTCGAAATGGACGTTGAGGATGTGTCGTCTGTGATTCGTGCGACTGATGGCCTGGCCGTGGCCGGCCGGCCGATCCGTGTCAATGAAGCCGAAGACAAGGGCGGCTTCCGCGGTCCCCGCCGTGACAGCGGTGAACGCGGCGGCTACGGCGGCGCGCGTCGGTACTAGTCGCCCTGATTGAACTGGCATACGCCTCGGCCAGTTCCCTAGCGTCTGCACCTTCACCCTCTGTCGAATGACAGGGGGTTTTTCCTTGTATGCATCTCTTCAACTGAGCGGGAGCGAGGGTGAGGTTAGAGGTCGTGGTCCAGAAACGCTAGCCATGAGATCCTGGTGGGCAGGTACTATGTTCGATTGCGGATGGTAGATTGCCGCTCAAGGCAACAGGAAGGACCCATGGGTATTGAGCAATGCATCCGCTATGCCGGGCTGGCCGTGGGGCTGATGGTCTTTGAGCAATGCATCCGCTATGCCGGGCTAGCCGTGGGGCTGAAGCCCTCGGCTAGGGGATGCGAAGGCCGCCGGCGCGGGCTATACCGGATTATGTATTCAATGACCATAAGCTCTCGGCCAGGCAAGGCGAAGCCCGCCGGCGCGGGCGAGAGCGGAGGAATTGCTCAAAGACTATATTTTCGGGTTATAGTACTGATATGGCCGAGACGCTCCTCCACCTGACTCCGCAGGGACTGTACTGCCCGCCGGGCGATTTCTTCATCGATCCCTGGCAGCCGGTATCTCGCGCGGTCATTACCCATGCCCATAGCGATCATGCTCGCCCCGGTATGCGGGGGTACCTGACGGCTCGCGAGGGTGAGGCGGTGCTGCGGGCGCGCCTCGGCCCCGATGCCGCCATCCAGACGCTGGCCTACGGGGAACCGTTGCGCCTGAACGGGGTGGAACTGTCGTTGTACCCCGCCGGGCACATCCTCGGCTCGGCCCAGGTGCGTATCGCCTATCGGGGCGAGGTATGCGTCGTCTCCGGCGACTACAAGACCGAGGCCGACCCTACCTGTGCGCCCTTCGAGCCAGTGCGCTGCCACACCTTTGTTACCGAGGCGACCTTTGGCCTGCCAATCTACCGCTGGCGCCCCCAGGCCGAGGTGCTTGCCGCCATCCATGCCTGGTGGCGGGTGAACCAGGATGCCGGTCGCGCCAGTTTGCTGTTTGGCTACGCGCTGGGCAAGGCCCAGCGCCTGCTGGCGGGTCTCGATCCTGCGATTGGACCGATCTTCTGCCATGGGGCGGTCGAGCGTTTCAACAGCATCTATCGCGCTGCCGGGGTCACGCTGCCACCTGCCACCTACACTGGCGCAACGGGGCGTAAGGTGGACTGGTCCCGCGCCTTGATCATCGCGCCGCCTTCGGCGCAGGCCAGCGCCTGGACGCGCCGCTTCGGCGAGGTCTCGACCGCCTTCGCCTCGGGCTGGATGCGCATCCGGGGCGCGCGCCGGCGCCGCGCCGTGGATCGCGGCTTCGTGCTTTCCGATCACGCCGACTGGCCCGGTCTGCTTGGCGCTATCGCGGCCACCGGCGCCGAGCGGATCTGGGTGACCCATGGCTACAGCGCCGTGCTGGCGCGCTGGCTGACGGAGCAGGGGCTGGACGCCCGCCCGATCACCACGCCCTTCGAGGGCGAACAGGGAGCGGCAACGGGCGAAGAAGAGTGATGATGCGAGCGTTTGCCGAATTGTACGCCGCGCTGGACGAGACGACGCGGACGAATGAGAAGGTCGCCGCCCTGGCGCGCTACCTTGCTGCCGCGCCGCCGGCGGACGCGGCGTGGGCGCTCTACTTCCTCAGCGGGCGCAAGCCGCGTCAGGTGATCGGCTCGCGGCGCTTGAGCGAGTGGGCGATCGAGGCGTCCGGGACGCCCGCCTGGCTCTTCGGGGAGTGTTACGACGCGGTGGGCGACTTCGCCGAGACGGTGGCCCTGCTACTGGCCGATACGCCGCCAGCAGGATCCGCGAGCGCGCACGCCGGTCTGGCCTTCTGGATCGAGGAGCGCCTGCTACCCTTACGCGAGGCCGATGAGGCCACCCAGCGGGCGGCAGTGCTACAGGCCTGGTCCGAACTCGACCAACCCCAGCGGTTCTTGTGGAACAAGCTCATCACCGGCAGCTTCCGCGTGGGGGTCTCGCAACGACTGGTGGTTCGCGCCCTGGCCCAGGTGAGCGGGGTGGAGGATACGGTGATCGCCCACCGCCTGATGGGCGACTGGGCGCCGTCCGCGGATTGGTACCGCGGCCTGCTGGTCGGCGAACGCGCCGACGCCGATGTGAGCCGGCCCTACCCCTTCTTCCTGGCCCATCCGCTGGAGGATGACCCGGCCAGTCTGGGAGCGCCCGAGGAGTGGCAGGCCGAATGGAAGTGGGACGGCATTCGCGCCCAGCTCATCCGCCGCGCGGGGCGGAGCTTTCTCTGGTCGCGGGGGGAGGAGTTAATCACCGAACGTTTCCCCGAGCTAGCCGAGGCAGCCGCACGTCTCCCCGACGGCACGGTGCTCGACGGGGAGGTGCTGCCCTTCCGCGATGGCGCAGTGCTACCCTTCAGCCAGTTGCAGCGCCGTATCGGGCGCAAGCAACTCACCCGCAAGATCCTCGCCGAGGTTCCGGTGGCGCTGTTTGCCTACGACCTGCTGGAGGCCGAGGGCCGTGACCTGCGCAGCGCGCCGTTGCACGAGCGCCGCGCGCGGCTCGAGCAGACACTTGACGCCGGCAACGACGCCCTGCGCCTTTCGCCCCTGGTGGCGGGGCGCACCTGGGAGGAACTGGCCGCAGCGCGCGAGCGCAGCCGTGAGGTAAACGCCGAGGGGTTGATGCTCAAGTGGCGCGGCTCGCCCTACCGGGTCGGGCGGGTCCGGGGCGACTGGTGGAAGTGGAAGGTCGCGCCCTATACCGTGGACGCAGTGCTCATCTCTGCCCAGCGCGGCAGCGGCAAACGAGCCAGTCTCTACACCGATTACACCTTCGGGGTGTGGGCCGGCGATACGCTTGTGCCCTTCGCCAGGGCCTACTCCGGGCTGACCGACGCCGAGATTCGCGAGGTAGACGCCTTCGTGCGCCGCAACACCGTCGAGCAATTCGGTCCGGTGCGAACGGTGCGTCCGGAGCTGGTGTTTGAACTGGCCTTTGAAGGGCTGCAGCCCTCAACGCGCCACAAGGCGGGCATCGCAGTACGCTTCCCGCGCATCCTGCGCTGGCGCCGCGACAAACCGCCGCGTGAGGCCGATACCCTGGAAATGGTGCGGGCGATGCTGAGGGAGGGCTGAGGAGGGTTAGCCCACGAGCTGCGCCTCCCCGCGCCCCGCCAGGGGAAACGTAGGAGGGAACCAGGTCAAACGAACGTGACAATCCAGCCTTCCGCTCCACAGCGCTCCAGCGCTCCAGACCGGTTCGGTGGAGGTGTGGAGCAACGGTCAAGTTAGAACGCCCGATCCTGAACCATGGCGAAGGCCGAAGCGTTGGCGTAGTAACGCTTCGGCCTTCGCGGGCGGGGGCCGCCCCATCACCATTGTCATTGTTCGGACGCCGTACTAGCCTTGCTTCACCGCCTCCAGCAGTAACTCGGCGATGTCACGGCGTTGCAGGGTTTCGTCGCGCCCGGTATTCTTGGCGGCGTCCTCGAACATCACCATGCAGAAGGGGCAACTCATCGCCAGGGTCTGGGGCTGGTTCTGGGTAAGTTGCTCCAGGCGGATGTAGTTAACCTGCTCCTTGCCCCAGCCCTCCAACCAGACATTCCCGCCGCCGCCGCCGCAGCACATGGCCCGCTCGCGGTTGCGCTCCGGCGCCTCGACCAGCTTGAGGCCGGGGATGCTCTGGAGCACCTCGCGCGGTGGTTCGAACACGTCATTGTAGCGCCCGATGTAGCAGGGGTCGTGGTAGACCACGGTCTGATCAACCGAGCGGACCGGTTTGAGCTTGCCGCTCTTCAGCAGTTCGTCGAGCAACTGGGTGTGATGCACGACCTCGTACTCAACGCCGGCCCCGCCGCCAAACTGCGGATACTCGTTCTTGATGGTGTTGAAGCAGTGGGGGCAGGTGGTCACGACGCGCTTGAAGCGGTACTGCTTCATCGTCTCGATGTTCTGCTGCACCTGGGACTGGTAGAGCAGTTCCTCGCCCATGCGCCGGGCCGGGTCACCGTTACAGGTCTCCTCGTCGCCGAGGATGGCGAAATCCACGCCCGCGAGTTGCATAAGCTGGACGAAGGCGCGGGCAACGCGCTTGCTGCGCTCATCGTAGCTCGGGGCGCAGCCGACCCAGTAGAGCACGTCGGCCTCTTCCTTCTCGGCCATCACCGGCACATCGAGCCCTTCGGCCCAGGCGGTGCGTTCCCGCTGGGGCAGGCGCCAGGGGTTGCCGGCCCGCTCGATGCCTTCGAGCACCCGTTTGACGCCGGCGGGCACCTCGCTGGCGATCATGGTGAGGTGGCGCCGGGCGCCCACGATATCGTCCACGTGCTCGATCATCGCCGGGCACTCATAGACGCAGGCGTAGCAGGTGGTGCAACTCCAGAGTTCATTCTCGGTGAACAGGTTGCCGTAGAGGGGCACGGTCTCCACATCAATCGCGGCGTGGCCATTGCCGTTCCCGTTGCTCTTCCCGTGCTCCTCGCCCGCCTCCAGATCCTTGACCAGCTTGACTGTGCCGTCCTTGAAGCGGATCGGCTCCTGGCGCATCAGGTCGTGGAGCTTGGTGATAATATACTTCGGCGACAGGTCGGCGCCCGAGGCGTGAGCGGGGCAGTTGGCCTGGCAGCGCCCACAGCGCATGCAGGCATCCAGGTCGAGGCGCTGCTTCCAGCTCAGGTCGGCGAGGGTAGCGATACCCAGGCGCGGCTCGTCCTTCTCGATCTCCGCCTCCAGGTCAGGGATGGGGTCGAGGGCGCCCTGGGGGGTGGTATCGCGGAAGAAGGTATTGAGGGGGGTGTAGAAGATGTGTTTGAACTTGCTGAAGGGCAGGGTAGCGATGAAGGCGGCGGTGGCGCCAGCGTGGGTGAACCAGAGCAATTGATGCAACCCCAGGGCCACGGGACTGCCGTCGCCCAGGCCGATGGCGCGGAAGAGACCGGCCAGGCCGAAGCCCACAAAGGCCAGGGGCGCCCAGCTCTGCTCATAGGTGAACGTGAGGCACTGCTCGTGGCTGGGCCAGCACTGGTTGGCGATACGTAGCCCTTCGATCAGGAACCCGCCGATGCCGAGGAAGAGCAGCACGGCGAGCACCCAGGCGTCGGTGCGGCGGCTGTCGAGGCGCGGCTCCTTGCGCTGGTAGCGCCGCAGGGCCGCCCAGAGCAACCCCAGCACGAAGACCAGGCCCAGGGTATCGAGAATAATCTCATAAGCCTGGTAGAAACCGCCGACCAGGATCTTGCCGGCTTCCTCACCCATCAGCGGGACGGTAAAATCCTCTTCCACGGCGATAATATCCGTGCCGATGAAGAGCGTCAGGAAGCCGAAGAAGATCAGCGCGTGCATGGAGCCGGGTCGGCGGTCGCGGAGCACCTTCTTCTGGCCAAACAGTTGCACCAGAAACTCCGCCGCCCGGGATGGAACCTGATCGAGCCGGGGATCGGGGCGCCCTTTGCGCCAGCGGCCAATGTCGCGGATAATGCCCCAGGACATCACGACCGTGGTGACGATGATGAGACTGTAGAGGAAGAGCGAGCCGTAGGGCTGGGGGATGTTCCAGTAGATCTCGCGGAGCGCAATGACTTGCTCTTGCTGCATGGTGCCGCTGCACCTTTCTAGAGCTTCGGGCCGTGGAATTCTTGCGTATCATAACATCTGGTTCGTAGAGCGTCAAAGCGAGGTTTGTTAACGAAATGCGCGACGATCATCACTATCTGGACGAGACTGGCTTGTTGGAGGCCCTGCTGCGCATTCCCTCATACTCGGGGCAGGAGGCGGCCGCGGCCCGCTTCCTGGTAGAACAGATGCGTTCGTTTGGCTGGGAGGCTTTTGTTGATGCCGCGGGCAACGCGGTGGGGCTGGTTGGCGCGACGGGGCCGCTGGTGGCGCTGCTAGGGCACATTGACACGGTATCCGGCGTCATTCCGGTGCGGATCGAGGCGGGCAAGCTCTACGGTCGGGGAGCGGTGGACGCCAAGGGGCCATTTGTGGCCTTCATCGCCGCAACGCGCCGCGCCGAGCTGGCCGGGCGCCTGCGCTGCCGCGTCGCGCTCATTGGCGCCACGGAGGAGGAGGCCGCCACTTCCCGGGGCGCACACTACGCTCGTGACCGCTATGCCCCCGCGTTCTGCGTAATTGGCGAACCGAGCGGCTGGGATCGGGTGACTCTGGGCTACAAGGGACGCTTGCTGGCCCACTACCGCCTGGAGCAGCCCGCAGCCCACAGCGCCGGCGAGTTGCCCGCCGCGCCCGAGGCGATGGTGGCCTTCTGGCGGGCGGTGGAGGCCCATTGCGCCGCTTACAACGCCGGGCGTGAGCGGCTCTTTGACCAGTTGACCCCCTCACTGCGGCGCGTGGCCAGTGGCGGAGATGGCCTCAGCGACTGGGTGGAGGCTACGGTGGGCCTGCGTCTGCCCGAAGGGGTCGATCCGGCGACCCTGGCCGAGATGCTTTCCACCCTGGCCGGTGGGGCCACCCTGCGCTTCGAGGGAGCCTGCCCCGCCTTTCGCAGCCCGCGCACGACGCCGCTGGCGAGCGCCTTCGTGCGGGCCATTCGCGCCCAGGGGGGCCAGCCGGCCTTTCTCCACAAAACCGGCACCGCCGATATGAACGTGGTCGGCCCGGCCTGGGGCTGCCCGATCGTCGCCTACGGCCCGGGCGACTCACGGCTGGACCATACGCCCGATGAGCACCTGGACCTCGCTGAGTACCAGCGGGCCATCGCCGTGCTGACCGAGGTCCTGG
>DAOTYR010000289.1:0-4587 GCA_034434655.1 Chloroflexaceae bacterium | reverse complement strand
GGTGGAACTGGTCGTCACGCGCGTCACGCACCTCCTGCGGGTGCGCCCGCGGCGCTGCCAGCGCCGCGACGTGGCGGAAGCCACCGCGCGCGCCATGCTGATCGCCTGGGTGCTCCAGGAGGACCTGGCGACTGCCGTGCGCATCGCCCTGCGCGAGGACCGCCAGGGTCCGGTGCGCAGGTGGCGGGTCTGCCAACTGAGTCTGGACACCCTGCGCCAGGCGGTGCTGGGCCGGTGGACACGGGCGCGCCGGTGGGCCTGCCTGCCCCGGCTGCGCCGATTTCTGGGCAGCAGCCCGCGTCGGCGCGTGCACCAGGAGACCCACATCCGGGAGTGGGTACAGCACCGGATGCAGGCGACCTGGCTGGCGACCGCAGTCTGATGGGATCTTCGATTGGTCATGTGCGCTAAGTTCGCGCCTATAGGGCGCAGCCCTCCCAGGAAGTATGTTCATCCCGTCGGTGTGCGGCGCAGCCGGATGGACGGCTGACATGATAGACTGAGGAGGAGGCTTGAACTGAATCGCAATGTCTAAGCTATGGTTCACCCTTACGTAACCGTTGGAGGAGCGCGCGCGACGGCAGACCCATGCTGGCTGCGCCAGGGCCTGCCGCCACGGGCGAAACATCAGGAAGGAAACTCTGCATCCTACCGATGATCGGAGAGGAATACACACGTATGAACAAGTCGCGTCATCACACCCGCATCGCCATCCCCGCGACGCTGTTCTGGAGCGTAGTGATTATCATATGCGCGCTGCCGCTCACGCCGCTGGCCTCCGCTCAGGGCACAGGGATCAGTTTTGCCAATCCCGACGCTCTTACCGTATCCATCGACGCCGGGGACGATTTTGCGACGACAGTTCTGGGAGATCCGTGGGATATGGATCGGGCGCGGGATATCCAGTTCGAGGTGGGCTTCACGAACATCAGTGCGACGGACGGCATCTGGTCGGCCACGACCAGCGGGGTTGACATGGCATCGGGGAATCGAGCCGCAGGGCACTTCTACCCGCTCTTTCAGGGCTTCAGTTCACCCATCCCGGGAGGGCTGAGCCAGGAACTGCCGCTCAATAAATTCGGCGCGCAGGATCGTTACGCTATCAATGCCGGCAAGTACACCCGTCTGTCGTACCGCATGTCGGTAAGCCCGCGCTCGGCCCAGGCGCCGTGGTTTGTGCACTGGACGACTGCCAAGCCGGTATTCTGGCCACAGGGCGAGAATCGCTTCGGGCAGGTTGATGCCTGTCAAGGCACGACGGCATTTCATCCGTGGAATGGCTGGCATGTCTACAATTTCGATCTGACTCGCCCCAACGGCGAGCCGGCTGTGCGCGCCGGCGCATGGCAGGGGGTGGTGCGCGGGCTGCGGATCGACCCCTTTGCGGTTGCGCAGTCCGGGGTGCAAGTTAAACTTGACTGGATTCGCCTGAGCGATCCCACCTCGGCGCCGACGATCAGGATTCCCTGGAACGTTGTTGGAGCGGCGGCGGGTGATCGGGTCGATCTGTACGTAGCCGATAACCCGGAAGGACGCGATGCCGCGCCGCTGGCGCATGGTCTGCTGGCAAGCGCCGGGGGCTACGATCTTGCCACCAGTATCCTGCCGCCAGGGCAGCACTACTTCCAGTTGCGCTTGAAAGACGGCGCCAGAGAGTACGGATGCACCGTTACCAAAGCTACCAGCGCCTGGATTGGCCCGCTGACCATCAGACCGGTGCCGATTGTCACCTTCGCCGCTCCCAGTATGCTCAGCGGCCCTGACTACGCCGCCTCTGAGCTTGGACGACCGTGGGAAATGATGGACCACAGCGATATTATTGCCGTGAATCCCGTCGGATGGCCCGCAACGGTCGCAGATATGCGCTTCGATAACGGTATTCTTACCGCCCGGTCCGTCTACCATCCTGCTGTCGCCGACCAGCGGTTAGAGATGTCTGACGCCCAACTCTGGCTGCGCGTTGATCCGCAGCGGCCCATTGACACGACTTACTATCGCTACTTCTCGATCCGCTTCAAAGTGGATATTCCGCCGGGGAAGGATCTTAACTGGGCCATTCAAACCGGATGGGGCGGACGGGTGTTCTGGTGGGATCAGAACATTCAGCAGGATGGTTCCGAAACCAAGTACGGAACCTACTATGAAGGGTGGAACGTTTACTCAATCGATCTGGCGCGGGCGTTCCCCCCCTTGCCCCTGAGTGACGTGCGCCAGGCCGACAATATCCTGACCCCCCGCGAAGAGAGCTGGGTGCCCGCGCAGGCGGGGTGGACCCAGATCCGCCAGGCGCGAACGTTGCGCTTCGACCCGACGGAGACGACCCCGCCAGCGGTCGGCACAGGCGCTGATGTTTTCCAGATCGACTGGATCCGGCTGACCGCCGATGATGAGGTTGCGCGGGGTCAGAGCTTCGACATCGTAGCCGGGATGAACCTCCCCCCGGATAGTTTCAATGTCTCTTTCTTCTACACCACCGATCCCCGGAATCCGACCCAGAATCCGGCCCAATCGGTTGAGAACACGACGTCGCAGGTCTCTATCAGCGCCACCGGCCCGTATCGGGTCCACCTGCCGCACATCTCCAACGGGAACGGAGACGGGAACAGAGCGGCGCGGGTTCGCCTGCCGGTTACGCCCACCGGTTACCCGATCACGTTCAGGTGGGACACCAGGAGCGTGCCGCAGGGCAGCTACTACCTCTGCGCCAGGGTGGAGTCGGTGAGCCGGGCGTACCATTATTGCAGTGAAACGCCGGTGAATGTGCGATAAGTAGCCAGGACACCGGCGACCCGCAGCGAGGGCTGCGCCCGCCCAAACCCTCTCGCCGGGTGGGGGCCGGGGAAACCCGGTTTCCCCAGCCCCCTGTTTGAGGGCGAGACCCCCCCGCAGGCGGGGGGTGGGGAAACCCGGTTTCCCCACACCTCTCCTTTCACATGAAATTACGGGCAGGGAAAGCGAACGTTCGTTCCATCCGCGCGCGGCTGCGCAAGCCGATAGCAAAGAATGGCCTGACGCACCTGAGTTTCCAGGATCGCCTGAAAGGTGTGCCGTTCGATCTCCTCTTGCAGGTGCGCCAGGCTGCGCTGCGCCGCGAGATTAAAGCGGGTCTGCTGGTGGATGAGCGGGAGCACGTACCAGCGCGTCGCAATGCCGTTCCAGAGGCGACGGAGAGCCGCGACCAGGGGGAAACGCGAGTGAAAACGGTGCTCGCGCAAAACTGCCTCTCTCTCCGCCTCGGCAATCAGGGCGTCAAGCGCCAGTGCGGCGCTGGTCGGAACACCCAGAAGCTCGCGGGCCGCCGCCGGCCAGGCCGCTGGTCGGTCTTGCAGCGTGGCCGTCACCGTCGCCAGGATGCGCCCTTGGCCCAGGATGGTCGCGCGCGTCGTGGCGTCAGGGGCAGCCAGCCCGTAAGGCAACGACTGGCGGTACACCAGACTGGCCACGGCCCGGTCAAGGGCGGAAGCCTGGCGCAAGCGGCGGCCCTCGGCGGGGGCAAAGCCGTTCCAGAGCGTTTGCCAGTCCATATGCTTGCAGGCGAAGCGCAGGCGGTTCAGGTGGTGATAGTAGTAGAACGCGCCACTAAACGATCCGGTTGAAGCCCCCTCGCCGTGACGCAGGACCGATCGGGGCGTGTACCAGCACTCCGCTCCCAACTCTCGCGCGCGCCAGCAGAGATCAACGTCCTCAAAATAGCCGGGAAAGAAGCCCGGGTCCAGACCGTCGAGGCGTTCCCACAGCGCCCGTCGCAGCGCCAGCGACGCGCCAGTAACGAACTCGACCGCCTCTGCGGTCTCGTACTGTCCGGTATCGCGCTCGCCCTCTCCGCGATGATGGGCCAGAATATCCGGCCAGCGCAACATGCCGCCGGCATGGCGGAGTCGCTGTCCGTCCAGATCAACGATTTTGCTGCCGGCAATACCGCAACGCGGCCCGGCCAGGGTCTCCACCAGCGCCGCCAACCAGTAGGGGTCAACCACGGTGTCGGGATTCAAGAGGGCCAGGATCTCGCCACTGCTGGCAGCCACGCCGCACCGCACCCCGCCGCTGAAGCCAAGGTTCGTTTCCTGCGGCAGCAGGAGCGCCTCGGGCAGGAACTGCCGCACCAGGCCGACACTGTTGTCCTGGGAGGCATTATCCACGACCACGATTTGCGGGGGCGGATCGTAGCGCAGGGCGCGCAGGGCCGCGCAGCACGCGGTCAGATACGGCGCGCTCTGATAGGTAACCAGCACAATAGAAACACGGGGATTCATGGTGATCGGGAACCGTGCGAGGCCGGCCCTGCGGTCATTGTGCAGACAGCTTCGCTCCAAGGAAAAATGTGAACACTTACCCCACCGGGTGAGAGAATGGGGAAACCTGGTTTCCCTCTCCTCTTGCTTGCGGGCTGCGCCCGACTACACCCTCCCGCGGGCGGGGGCATGGGGGAACCTGGTTCCCCCATGTTCAGGCATCGAGAAACTCCTGCACCAGGCGATGGTACTCCGCGGGCTTCTCGACCATGGGCAGGTGGCCGCAGCGTTCGATCCAGACCAGGCGGCTGTTGGGCGCCAGCCGGGCCACCTCGGGGGTGCCGGGGGGAGGCAT
>DAOTYR010000288.1:0-3800 GCA_034434655.1 Chloroflexaceae bacterium | reverse complement strand
GCCTTAGAACGGGATATCGTCGTCGTTCTCGATTGGCTGGGGTTGATTCCGGGCAGCGGGGCGCGCCGGGGCGCGCGAGGAGGCGCCCGAGGGGCGCTCGACCGCGCCACCGGGGGCGGCGGGAGCACGGCGCGAGGGGGCAGGTGGTGAAGAGGTCGCTTCCGGCTCCTCGACCTCGGGAAGCGCATCGGGCGGGAGGCCACGTTCACTGCGGCTGGAGAGGATGATCATGTCCTGGGCCACCACCTCGGTGGTGTAGCGGTCCTGACCGTCCCGGTCGGTCCACTTGCGCGTTTGCAAACGGCCCTCGACATAGACGCGGGTGCCTTTGGTGAGGTAGGTGTTGCAGATCTCGCCGAGCTTATCCCACGCGACAATGCGGAACCACTCCGTATCCTCATGGGTCCCGCCATCGCGATCCTTCCAGGTGCGATTGCTGGCGACGCGGAACGTCGTGACCGCGCTGCCCTGCGCCGTGTAGCGCATCTCCGGGTCGGCGCCGAGATGACCGGTGAGCTGTACCTTGTTCAGATCCTTCGCCATAGGTGACCTCCTCGTGACACGTAGACACTCGCCCCGACACGTACCGATCGACCGAGTGAATCGAACTGGTGTTCGCAACTATAACACGAAAACATGTGCGCGTCAAGGGGGGCAACCAGGGCTATCGCTACGACAGACCAGGATCGTAGCCCGCCTCGAGGTCGCGCCGGGCGAAGCGGCGGAAGGCCAGCACCGTGCGCGTGCTGGTGACGCCGGGGATGCGGGCGATCCCCCCGGGCACGGCCTCGTCAAGCGATTCGTAGGCCGTAACGCGCAAGACGGCGATGATGTCCACGTCCCCGGTTACGGAGTACACCTCGGCAACGTGCGGCAGTTCGGCCACGGCCTGGGCCACGTCGCTGATGCGCTGCGCTTCGCAGTGGATCATTACAAATGCGGTGACCATGGGTTTCCTCGCTCTGTGCAACGAAAACGACACGCATTGGCGGCGCTATCTTCCTGAGGTGACCATCGTTCGCCGCGTTCCGCCCCCCTCCCAGCCTCCCCCCGCTAACGTGAACCTACGCCCTCGGCGAGAGGGATGGGGAAACCGGGTTTCCCCACGCCCCCGCCCCGCAGGGGAATGGGGAAACCCGGGTTCCCGATCCCCCCACCCGGTGGGAGGGTTTGGGAGGGCGCAGCCCTCCCGGGAAGGAAGTTCATCCCATCGGTGTGCGGCGTGAGCCGCATGGACGGCTGGTGGGAAGATATGCCTCAGGGAAGGGTCTGGGAGGGTGCCGCCCCGCCAGACCCTGGCGCATCGGCATGCTGCGCGGCGGCCCGCGATCAAAACGGCTCCGGCGGCCGGACGCGCCACAGCATGGGGGCGATCCAGAACCAGGCGGTGTTGGCCAGGGTAAAGGCGCCCATCAATACGACCAGCAGGCGCGCCCACCACCCGCGACGCCAGAGGGCCTCCACGGCCAGCGCCGCGCCCAGCGCCACGACCCAGGCAATGAACATCAACCAGCGGGGACTGTTGGTCACGCCGGCAACGAATGGGAACACGGCGAAGATCAGGGCCACGGCAAGGCTGCCGAGGGCCAGCCAGAGCACCGCTCGTCGCGGGCCAGCGCCGGGCGCCTCGGCCCGCGTGGCGCGCCAGAGCCGCCAGATGCCCCAGGGCATGAGCGCGAGCGGAAAGAGGCCGAAGTGGATGACAAAGCCGTTGCGCCACAGGTTTTGCCACATCAGCGCCCGGTTCGCCGGCTCGCGCCCCGCCACGGCGTTCAACCCGCCCTCGCGGGCGATCTGGAACTGGTTCAGAAACATCGGCGCGTAGGCGCTGTAGAAGCAGATCAGCGCCAGCGCTCCGGCGCCGGCGACTGCCAGCGTCAGGGGCCAGCGCGCGCGCCACGCCCAGGCGTCGCCCCGGCTCGAGGCCCAGATCGCCAGCGTCAGCCCCGTGACCAGGAGGGCGGTGTTGATGAAAAAGCCAAAGTGGCCGAGAAAGACCATGCTCAACAGCAGGCCCACGCCCAGCGTCCACCAGCGCCGCGCGTGCGGCGCGTCGCTCTGCCAGGCGCTCAACCCCAGCGCCAGGGCGGCAATCAGCAGCAGATGGAAGAACTGGGTGTAGATGTGGGTCATGAAGGCCCACCAGGTGGTCATGAAGGTGGCGGCAGTGAAGACATAGATCCCCGCCGCCAGGAGCGCCGCGCGTTGCCCGGTGACGCGAGCCGCGATGGCGTAGACGACCGCGGCGCTCAACGCATCAACCAGCGCGGCGCCGAGTTGCAGCACGGCGCGCGGATGCAGTCCGATCAGGGTGAGCGGCGCGACGAGGCTGTAGGGGCCGGGCGGGTAGGGAAAGTCAACCCCCCGGTTCCTGGAGACGATGACGATCAACCCCCAGACCATGTCGTTGAAGCGATTGTGATGGAAGCCGATATCACCGTGCATGCTGTCGGGGTACAGCCGCCCGCCGTAGCGCAGGGCGAAGCTCAGCGCGATAAACAACGTCAGCCAGCTCAGGCTGAGCGCGTCCAGGGGCAGATGGAGCCGCGCTGCCAGGGCCGGCAGGGCGCGCCGCGCGGCAAGCGCAAGGGGGTAGGCCAGGGCGCAGGCGATCAGCGCCGCCGTGGCGCCGAAGGCCCAGCGTGGCGGGTCGAGCAGCGCCGCCAGGGCCAGCAGCCCGGCCAGCACCCCGACGGCCAGGTAGGTGTGGGCGGGCGGCCTGCCACCGGCACGCTCGCGGGGGGGGTACGGCGTTCCCAGCGCATGGCGCGCGCTCATCCAGGCCAGCGCCGCTGCGGCGAGCCAGGCGCCGAGCGGCGCCCAGGCGGGGGCCACCAGGCCCGCCGGCAGCGCCGTGACCGTGACCAGCCCCAGCGGCACGCCGAGGCGCCGCGGATCGTCGGGCGGGCTGAAGGTCGGGCTGTCCAGAGTCAGATGGAGCGAACCGTCAGCCTGGGCTGCCGGAGGCGCGATCAGCCAGTAGCGGCCCCCGGCGGGCCGCAAAGGCAGCGTCGCCAGCTCCTGATCGCCCGCGAAAACGGTTAGCTCTTGCGGCCCGAGCGTGGCCGGGCCTGGCAGCAGGGTCAGCGAAACCAGCAACCCGCGCCGTCCTACGCCTGGCAGGTGGATGCTGGACCGCCCGCCCGTCCAGCGGAAGGTGCCATAGTCGCCGCGCTCGGCGCCATTGAAGCCGCGCAAGAAGGGCAGGTCGCTGCCCACGCCTTCTTCATAACCGGCGTCAATGCGGTAGTGGAACGGCAGGTGGGGAACCAGGAAAAACACGAGCGCCAGCGCCGCGAGGACGGCGCCCAGATACGGGTGAAGGAGACCCAGCGCCTCGGCGCGCAGCCATGCCAGGGCGGCGCTGCTGGCGGATCGGGAGGCGGCTCGGGGCCGCGCGATCGTTGGCATGCCCATAGGGGCGATTATACCCGATATGCCGGAGGCCCTGCCCGCGGGCAGGGCCTCCGGCAAGGGCTACGTCAACGTCCGGTTAATCGTCCGCGCCGTGGGCGTCGTGGTCTTTGAATGGGAGGGCTGCGCCCTCCCCAACCCTCCCACAAGTGGGGGGATGGGGAAACCGGGTTTCCCCATCCCCCTGCGCACGGGCTGCGCCCTCACCTTCCCGAGGGCGGGGGTGTGGGAGAAGCCGGTTCCCCCATGTTCACGTTAGAACTGGCGATGATGCATGTGCAATCTACAGCACCAGGGAGCGGCATTCCATGATCGGCGCAGTTGCCACCGCTCTGGCCTTTGAGGTACAAACGGCCCGCCGGCGCTACTTTGTGCCCCGCGGCCAT
>DAOTYR010000287.1:0-3789 GCA_034434655.1 Chloroflexaceae bacterium | reverse complement strand
GCTCTATGCGGGGCGTTCGCCGGTTGTCTAACATGGGGGAACCAGGTTCCCCCATCCCCCCGCTTGCATCGGGTGGTGCGCCGCCCGGAGGCATGGACGGTTACCGTGACCCTGGGGGAACCCGGTTCCCCCATCCCTCCGCTTTCCGCGGGCGGGGGGCCGCCCGGCGGTATGGGCGGCTGAGGTGACCATCGTTCACCGGGTTCAGCCCCCCTCCCAGCCTCCCCCCGCTGGGGGGAGGAGCCGGGTGCCCGCCCGCAGCGGGGGAGGGTCAGGGAAGGGGCGGTCACCGCGCCCGCGGCGCCGCGATGCGGGCGGGACGCCCGCGCTCCCAGGCGATGTTCATCGGGCGTTGTGCGCGAATCGCATAGACGGCTGAGGTGACCATCGTTCGCCGGGTTCAGCCCCCCTCCCAGCCTCCCCCCGCTGGGGGGAGGAGCCGGGTGCCCGCCCCCGGCGGGGGAGGGTCAGGGAAGGGGCGGTCACCGCGCCCGCGGCGCCGCGATGCGGGCGGGACGCCTGCGCTCCCAGGGCACGGTCATCGCGGCGTGGCGCGCCATGCGCATGACCGTCTCACGTGAACATACGCCCTCGGCGAGGGGGTGTGGGGAAATCGGGTTTCCCCACGCCCCTGCCCGCGGGAGGGCCTGGCCCTCAAGCAGGGTATGGGGAAACCGGGTCTCCCCACCCCCCCGCCCGCGGGAGGGCGTGGGAGGGCAAAGCCCTCAAGCAGGAGTGTGGGGAAACCGGGTTTCCCCGCACCCTCACCTATTCGGGGGTGCCGGGCGGCTGTGTTGCCCGGCAGGAACTTGCTCGGGTTTTGGGGCAGTAACTGTTCACACCCGGGGTAACCCACACGCCTGGGAGCGATGTGAACACGTACTTGGGGCAAGCCCCGAAGACGTTGGAATGGCCCTGACCGTACCTACCAGAGCGTCTCAGAGACGGCGCAAGCTCGTGAGCGCTGGAGCGCTTCCTATTGCATTGGAGCGGCAATCTACAATCCGCAATCTAAAATCTAAAACGGTACCGGCGTCCCGGTTGCTCATGCAAGCGAGTATCGTTATAATACGGAGAACATAAGCGCCGCTGCAGGCGCTGTCTGGTGTTGCCTGCGTAATGCGCCAGGCTGCCAGGGCAAGCGCTTCCGGAACGGCGTTGACGCTCCGGGTCATCCTGCTTCCAGAACCACCGCTCACACGAAAGCAAGCGCATGACCGATGACCGGCACCAGATGACCAACGACTCGCTGCTCGAACTGCGTAACGGGGCGCTCCTGCGTATCGCCGGGGCCATCGAGACGGCTACAAGCCTCGATGAACTGCTCTTCCTCAGCCTCAACGAGTTCGCCCACCTCTTCGATCTGCACAATAGCGGCGTGGTGCTGCTGAGCGAGGATGGCAGCCTGGCGCAACTCACCAATACCTATCCGCCTCAGGTGCGCCTGCCGCCGCCCTTCCCCCTCGCGGAAACCAGCGTGATGCGCCAGGTGGTGCTGAACCGGCAACCGGCCCAGATCAGCGACATCGCCGAACATACCCCGCTGGCGACCAACCCCAACCTGGCCGGGCTCGCCGCGCTGGTCGGCGCGGGGCGCGTGCGTTCGCTGCTGCTGCTTCCGCTGGTGGCCCAGGATGCCTGCATCGGGTTGCTGATCTTCGCCAGTGAGGAAGAGCCGCGCCATTTCTCCGACGACGAGATCGGCCACGCGCGCCTGCTGGCCGGCCAGATCGCCGCCGCGATCACCGCGTTTCGGATCACCGAGAAGGCCCAGCGCCGCAACGCCGAGTTGGAGACGCTGAACGATATCGCCGCCGCCGTCGCTTCCTCGCTCGACACGCGTGAGGTCTACCACCTGGTGATGCAGAAGATCAACGAGTATTTTCAGGTGGAGGCCGGCTCGCTGCTGATGGTTGATGAGGAGACGGACGAACTGGTCTTCGTGATGACCCTGGAGGCCGGCGAAGAGAAACTCTTCGGCGTGCGCATCCCCCGCGGCCGGGGGATCGTCTGGAGCGTGGCCGAGTCGCAGCAGTACGAGATCGTTCACGATGTCGCCGGCGACCCGCGCTTCCTGCGTGACGTCAGCGACTCGGTCGGCTTTGAGGTGCGGAACATCCTCTGCGTGCCGATTGTGGTCAAGGGGCGCACTATCGGCGTTATCGAACTGTTGAACAAGATTGAAGGGCTGTTCACCGAAGAAGAGGCCCAACGCCTGGCGCGCATGGCGGCGACGATCGGCGTGGCCATCGAAAACGCGCGCCTCTTCCAGACGGCCACGACCGTTCGCGATCGCTTCGAGGCGATCCTCAATTCCGCCAACGATGGCATCCTGATGGCCGATATGCGCGGCCAGATTGTGACGGCCAACCCTACCGCGGCGCGCTTGTTGCAGACCCGCCGCGAGGCCCTGATCGGCCGCCCGCTCGATACGGTGCTGGCCGAACTGAACGCCCGGGCCACCGCGGTGGAGCGCCCGTCGTGGCTGAACGACGGCGATCGCGCCGAGGCGGTCGTCGAACTGGAGTTCAGCGGGCCGCCGCGGCGCTTCATCCGCCATTACCTGCTGCCGGTCCAGGAGACCAGCGGCGCCGTCATCGGGCGCCTGGCACTGTTTCAGGATATCTCGAAGGAGCGGGAACTGGCCCAGTTGCGCGAAGATTACACCGGCATGCTGGTCCACGATCTGCGCGCGCCACTCACCTCGATTATGAACGGCATCGCGATGGTGCGGCGCGGCCTTGGCGGTCCGGTCACCGCGCAGCAGCAGGAGTTGCTCGGCATCGCCTATCAGGGCAGCCAGACTATGCTGGAGATGGTGAACACCCTGCTCGACATCGCCAGAATGGAACAGGGCCGCATGCAACTCGACCGGCAACCGCTCTCGCCCTACGACCTGGTGGACCAGGCGCTGGACCGGCTCAAGGTCTCGGCGCAGGGGCAGAGGGTGCGCCTGGTGCAGGATCTGGCCGTGGGGTTGCCGTTGGTCGAAGCTGACCGCGATACGCTCGTGCGCGTGCTGCAGAACCTGCTCGATAATGCGATCAAGTTTTCGCCGACCGGCGGTACGGTCACCCTGGGAGCGGCGCCGGCGCGGGTGAGCGCCGAGGGCGCGGCGCCGGACGATCCCCCCGTCCGCCTGCCGGCCCTCGCCCCCGGCGACTGGCTCGTCTTCTGGGTGCGTGATGAAGGGCCGGGCATTCCCGCCCAGTACCACGAACGGATCTTCGAGAAGTTCGGCCAGGCCCACGGGGGGCGCAAGACCCAGGGCACCGGGTTGGGGTTAACCTTCTGTAAACTCGCGGTCGAGTCCCACGGTGGGCGCATCTGGTTGGAGAGCGTCGAGGGCCAGGGCAGCACGTTTGCCCTTGCGCTGCCGCTGGCGTTGGAACCGGCGCCTGATGGCGTCCAGACGCGGCGCTAAACGCTCCGCAAGCGGAGTGGCTTCGCGCCAGATGTCAACATCCGCCCCCCGGAGCCTCCCCGTTGGGCGCAGCCAAATGCTTTACACGTTGATATCTTAAAAAATTGTCATACCTGGCGTTTATTTCTTTGATTAGCAATGTTTTATAATGAGTTCATCCAGGCTCATTGCTACACAGTGTAAGATAGAGCACGGCTCGGCGTAACCCTACCTTGCCATTGCTCCTCCGTGGGGAGATTTGGAGGGGCTTCGCCCTTCCGAAACAAGGAAAAGGATTTCTTTGCAGGCAGGGATGTCAAGAGATCAGGCTTTCCTAACCAATTCAGCCGTCCATGCGGCTTGCGCCGCATACCGACGGGATGAAC
>DAOTYR010000286.1:0-3102 GCA_034434655.1 Chloroflexaceae bacterium | reverse complement strand
CCCACCATCGAGGGCACGCTCCCTGCCTCCGCCGGGACGCGCCTTGCCGACCTCGCCGTCAGCGAGCAGGGGCGCATTGTGCGCGTGCGTGATCAGAGCGGCGAGCGCCTGCGCTACCTGGCCGATCTGGGCCTGGTACCCGGGGCGCGGGTTGAAGTAACTGCCAGCGCCCCCTTCGACGGCCCACTGACGATCCGTCTCGGCAACGCCAGTTATCCCCTCGACCGGCGCATGGCGCGCACAATCGAAGTGGAACGCCTTGCCGATGATGAAGCGGGCGCCGCTCAGGCCCAATCCGTCACCCTCCGGGAGGCCGAGATGCCGGGCGGGTGACCCGCGCGCCTGGGAGCGCGGGCGTCCCGCCCGCGTCGCATCTCCGCGGGCAAGCTGCCCGCGCTCCCGGGAGATCAACAGCCGTCCATGCGGCTCGCGCCGCACCCCGACGGGATGAACATCCTTCTTGGGAGGGCTACGCCCTCCCAAACCCTCCCACCGGGTGGAGTTATGGGGAAACCGGGTTTCCCCATCCCCCTGCGGGGCGGGGACGTGGGGAAACCGGGTTTCCCCACCCTCCTGCTCCAGCAGCCTATGTTCACGTTAGAATGGAGCCTATGGAAGCGGGACTCTTCGCCCGCGGCGCGTTGATCGGGCTGGCGATCGCCGCCCCGGTCGGGCCGATCGGCGTTCTGTGTATCAATCGCACCCTGCGGGACGGGCGCATGGCGGGTTTTGTCTCGGGGTTGGGCGCGGCAACGGCCGATCTGATCTACGGGACGATCGCGGCGCTGGGGCTGACGGCGCTGACCGGCGCGCTGGTGGGGATCAGTTTCTGGACGCGCCTGCTGGGCGGGCTGTTCCTCTGTTATCTGGGGCTGCGCACCCTGGGCGCGCGGCCGACCGCCGCGCAGCCCGCGGGGGGCGCGGCGCGGGGGTTGCTGCGCGCCTACGCTTCGACCCTTGTCCTGACCCTCACCAATCCGGCGACGATTATCGCCTTCGCGGCGATCTTCGCCGGCCTCGGCGCGGGCAGCGCGGCCCACAGCTACGGCGAGGGGGTGCTGCTGGCGACGGGCGTGGCCGCCGGTTCGGCTCTGTGGTGGTTGACGCTCAGCGGTGGGGTGGGGCTGCTCCGATCACGCCTGACGCTCGCGGCGCTGCACTGGATCAACCGTGGCGCGGGCCTGATCATCCTGGGATTCGGCCTGGCGGCCCTGTGGTCACTGGCGCCGGTCTGACCTGCACTCACTGCAAGCGGCGGGTGGCGTAGGTCAATTCGCGGGCCCCGAGGCCGGTGTCGCGTCCGGTGACAGCCAGGGCCTCGGCCTCGCGCAGGGCCGCCAGGGCCAGTTCGTGCTCGCCCAGGTCGCGCAGGCGCGCCGCGGCGGTGCGGAGCAGCGTGGCCGCGCCGGAGGCGTCGCCGCTGGCCGCCGCAGCGGCGGCGCGGCGCTGGAGACGGGCGATGCTGGCGCGGCCCGCGGCGGCGAGGATGGTCGGGGCCGGCGCCGACGCCCCGGCGTACCGTCCCAGCACATCGGCGCTGGCCGACGTGGCCCCGGCGCGGGCCACCAGGGCGGCCAGGCGCATCGGCGCGCCATCCGCCTGCGGGCGCGGCGGCGCCGGGGGCGCCAGGAACTCCAGCAGCAACCGCGCGGTCGCGCCGCGCTCCAGATCGCCCAGGCGCAGGCGGAGGCGCGGCTCATCGAGGTCGTTTTCCCACTCCAGCGGCGCCAGCTCGGGCGCCAGACGGGTGGCGTGACGCAGGGTCACGCTGCGGGTCAGACGTAGCTCCAGGGTCAGGGTATGGGCAACCGCGCCGCGGGCGGCGGCGAGTTCGGCGGCGACGGCGGCGGGGATGTGCTCGGCGTGGTGCAGGAAGGTCGCCCGCCCGCCGGTTAGATCGGCCAGGCGCGTGAGCAGGTCGTCCTGAAACTCGCCGCCGAGTCCCAGGGTGCTGACGCTGATGCCGCGGGCGGCGGCGACGCGCGCCAGGGCCACGCACGCCTCGGGGTCGCGGGTGAAGCCGTCGGTGAGCAGGATAATGCGCCCGCCCTCCGCCGCGCCCAACGCTTCCAGCGCCAGACGCATCCCCGCCGCCAGGTCGGTTGCCTCGCCCACGCGCGTCGCCGGGAGCGCGGCGATCCCGGCGACCAGTTCGTCGCGCCGCGCGCCGCTGCCGCTCGCCAGGCGCACGGCCCGCTCGGCGCAGGCTATCAGACACAGGCGGTCGTCGCGCTCCAGGCGTTCCACCACACTGTGCAGGGCGCGGGCGGTATGGTCGAGGGCGCTCGGCGCGACGGCGCGGATAGCCTCGGGGACGGGGCCGGCCAGTTGCCAGACCGGCATCCCGTCCACCAGGACCTCGTGGGCGCCGCCGCTACGCACCAGATCGCGGAACTGTTCCTCGCTGACGATGGGGATGCGCATCGAGCGGCTGGCGTCGGCCACCACCACCCAGTCGAGCGGCGCAGCGCCCGCGCGCCCCTCGGCGCCGATGGTGACCAGGGCATACGCCACCTGCGTCCCGGCGCATGGGGCCAGGTCTATCACCGGGGGGAAAATGGCAAGCTGAAGGCTCATAGGCGCATGCCCTGTCCGCGCTTTTATAGTCTTTGAAACATTCATCCGCTATGCCGGGCTAGCCGTGGGGCTGAAGCCCTCGGCCAGGGGATGCGAAGGCCGCCTGCGCGGCCTATACCGGATTATTTCTTCAAAGACCATTTCAAAGAACAGGAGTGACGCGGTGGAGGGGTGCGGGGAGGCTTCGCCCCCCGCACCCCTGTTCCCGCCCGCGGCGGCCAGGCGGCCCGGCGCAACCCCCACGGCCCGCCCGCCGCGGGCGGGCACCAACCGGTTGGTGGACCCCTCCCCGCCGGAAGGCGACCGCGTAACTCCTATCAAATAAGATGATTACCCCTTCTCCAGCCCTCCCCCGCCGGAGGCGGGAGCGCGGATCCTTCCCCCGGCGGAGGGCTGAAGCGCCGCCTTCGCTTGTTTGAAAGGCAGCGCTACTCGTTCGCCACCAGCGGCAGGTAGGACGTCTGCCCCTGATACTGCAATGCCATCCCCTGGATCACGAGATTGCCGGTGCAGGTGTCGCTCGCT
>DAOTYR010000285.1:0-4844 GCA_034434655.1 Chloroflexaceae bacterium | reverse complement strand
CCTCCACCGCGTAAGTCCAGTTAAATGACATTCTGCTCGGCGTGCTGTTGCCCCGTGCGAAAGCGAGAGATGCGCAGATCGTCAATGTTGATAGTATGCGCGCGACCGTCGAGGATCTCTTCGGCGATGAGCATGCCGGTGGCGGGAGCATGCATGATCCCGTGGCCGCTGAAGCCGCTGGCATCGACGTAATGCGCCAGGTCGGGATGGCGCCCGAGGATGGGGTTATGGTCGGGCGTGATCTCGTACAGGCCGGCCCAGCACTGGCCAGTGGCGAGACTGGCTTGCTGCAGCACCGGAAAGCGATACAGACCGGCTTCCAGCACGTGGTCGAGCCAGTCCCAGTCTACCGTGGTATTGAAACTGCTCGGTTCATTGGGATTCGAGCGGCCCATCAGGATGCTGGCGCCCTCGTGGCGCATGTAAAAACCGCTCCCGACATCGACCGTCAACGGCATAGGTCCGGGGATCTGAGGGAAGGGCGCGGTCATATACACATTGCGCCGGTAGGGGCGCACGGGCACATCAAGCCCGGCCAGCGCCGCCACTTCTCCGGACCACGGACCGGCGGCGTTGACCGCCACGTCGCAGGCCACTGCGCCGCGGGTCGTGTGCAGGCCGCTCACGGCGCCGCCACGAACCTCGAACCCCGTCACGGCGGCGCCACGGAGGATGCGGGCGCCCATGCGTTGGGCGGCGCGCAGATACCCCATCGCGATGCCGTAGGGGTCGCAGTAGCCATCGTCGGGGCCGAACGTCGCGCCGATAAGGTCATCGGTGCGCATGCCGGGCACGAAACGGGCGGCCTCCTCGGGACCCAGCACCTCGACGCGCACGTCGAGGTGCCGCTGGAGGGCCACGTTCCGCTGGTATTGCTCCCAGGTGGCGGCATCATTGACCAGAAAGAGATAGCCGACCAGGTGTAACTCGGCATGCCCGCCGACCTCCTCATCGAAGGTGCGCAGTTTCTGGATGCTATAGCGCGAGAGCAGGATGTTGGTGGCGTTCGAGAACTGGTGTCGAACGCCCGCCGCCGAGCGGGCGGTGCTGCCGCTCACCTCGGCTTCCTCCTTCTCGAGGATCAGCACGTCGGGACATCCTCGAAGGGCAAGATGGTAGGCGATGCTGGCGCCAATAACGCCGGCGCCGATGATCGCCACCTGTGCGCGAGTCACCATGGTACGCTCCTCGAACGGTTCACAATCTTGTTTGCCGGAAGAGAGTTTTGCGGGCGGTCTGCGCCCTTCCAGCCTCTCCATCGGGCAGGGGTGTGGGGACGCCCGGTTTCCCCACACCCCTCCAATGGGCTTCAGGGTTGCCGGAGCCCGCTGACAGGCAGAGGGGAGCGGCAACTAGCTTTCCTGATCTATATCTCAGAGATGCCGTGCATTATACACGCTTCCCCTCACCCCTTGCGGCGGTTGGCGCGCGCCGGGCGGGGTTCGGGCGAGGGCGTCTCCGGCGGCCATTCCTGCGGCTCTTCGCCGGAGAGCGCCTGGGGGTCGTGGGTCATAGGAGCGGCGGTGCCGCGGTTCCGCGCCGGCGCCATGGCAGGTTCGTCCTCGCGCTGGCGTTCTTGCCGCCACGCGAGTCGCTCGCGCACGAGGCTCTCGAAGCCGTGGTCGGTTGGCTCGTAGTAGATCCGGCCCTCCAGGTTGGGGGGCAGGTGCGCCTGATCGCTGCGGCCCGCGGGCAGGTCGTGGGCGTACTCGTAGCCCTTGCCGTAGCCCAGGCGTTTCATCAGATCCGTCGGCGCGTTGCGCAGATGCAGCGGCACCGGCTCATTCCGCGTCTCGGCCACGTCGCGCATTGCGGCGGCATAGGCGCGATAGACGGCGTTGCTCTTGGGGGCCTGGCAGAGATAGACCACCGCCTGCGCCAGGGCCAGTTCGCCCTCGGGTTGACCAAGAACATGCACCGCCTGCTGGGCCGCGATGGTCTGAGGCAGGGCCGCCGGATCGGCCATGCCGATATCCTCCACGGCCATGCGTATGATGCGCCGGGCGATGTAGAGGGGATCCTCGCCGCCGTCGAGCATGCGCCCGAGCCAGTAGAGCGCGCCGTCGGGGTCGCCGTCACGGACGCTCTTGTGCAAGGCGGAGATGGCATTGAAGTGCAATTCGCCGCTTTTGTCGTAGCGTGTGGCGCGGCTCTGCAGGGCGTCACGAATGTCATCGAGGGTGATCAGGCGCTTCTCGCCCACGGCCGGGGCCTTGGAGCGCGCGGCGGCCTCCAGGGCGTTGAGGGCGATGCGGGCATCGCCGTTGGCCATGTTCACCAGGTACCCGCGCGCATCGGCGGCCAGCAGCACGTTGAGTTCGCCCAGGCCCCGTTCGCGGTCGGCGATGGCCCGGTCGATCACCTGGGCGAGGTGGGCGTCGCTCAGGGCCTCCAGGGTAAAGACGCGGGCCCGCGAGAGGAGGGCGCTGTTGACCTCGAAGGAAGGGTTTTCGGTCGTGGCGCCGATCAGAATGATCGTGCCATCTTCGACGTAGGGCAGCACCGCGTCTTGCTGGGCCTTGTTGAAGCGGTGGATCTCGTCAATGAACAGCACGGTGCGCTGCTGGAACATGCCCAGCCGGTCCCGGGCCTCCTGGACGACCCGGCGCAGATCGTTGACCCCGGCGCTGACGGCGCTCAGCGGCTCGAAGTGGGCGTTGGTGCTCTCGGCGATGATCCGCGCCAGGGTGGTCTTGCCGCTGCCGGGCGGCCCCCAGAGGATCATGGAGAAGATCTGGTCGTTGGCGATGGCCCGGCGGAGCAGGCGGCCTTCGCCCACCAGGTGCTCCTGGCCGACGAACTCGTCCAGACTGCGCGGGCGCATACGCGCGGCCAGGGGCGCCTGGTCGCGGAGGGTCTGGTCGCGCTGGGCATCGAAGATGGTCGGGCCGCGTTTTGGTGGCATGAGCGTTGGTGCCGCAAGTTCGTTCTGGGCATATTGTAGCACGGCTTGTTCACCCTTCCCACCGGCGTATCCTTATGTGGCCCATGCCGAAGAGGGAACAAGGGACTATTGAGTCGTGAGCGTGGGGAGGGTATGCTAGGCTCAACGGAAGAACGCGCAGCCAGCAGGGGTTCCGGTCGGCGAGGGTAATTCCTCGCAATGCGTTCCGCGTGTGTCACCCCCCTCTCTTCCACTTCTTCCCCTGACGCCCCCTCCCTCGCCTATCGCGAGGCCCTGCGCTGGCGCGTCTCCGCTCTGTTGAACCCGCATGGCGACCGTAACGGTCGCCATTCTTTTTTGGGGAACATGGGGGAACCGGGGCTTCCCCACGCCCCGGCCCGCGGGAGGGCCTGGCCCTCAAGCAGGGTATGGGGAAACCGGGTTTCCCCATACCCCCACCCGCGGTCGGGTTTGGAAGGGCCGCGCCCTCCTAAACCCGACCGCGCGGGGCGTCTGTTCGCGACAGGTGTTCCACGAAATCGCCAGCGGCAATCTCACCCTCGCCGATCACGCGGGCGTAGAGACGACTCCAGCCGGGGTGCAGCCGGTGCGAGATGCGCGCAACCCGACCCCCGACAAACGATGTTGCGATGGTGCTACACGGCGCAGCATAGCCCGTCAGTTCCAGTTCGACCCATTCGCCGACCCGTAGCCGGTCACCTGGGCAGAGCCGCTCCCAGTCCAGCCCGGCAATGGTGAGGTTTTCGCCGGTGCTGCCCGGCGCGATCGGGTGGCCTTCGGCTCGCAGGGCTTCGATGCGCTCCAGGGCGTAGAGCGACACGGCCCGTTCGGGGCCGCCGTGGGCCTCGCGGTCACGCTGTGCATCGCCAACGACCCCCTGGCGGGTGACGCTGGCCGATGGAACGGGAAACTTGGGCACGCCGCCACGCGGGTTGACATTGATCTGGATCAGGCGCCCGATGCCAGTGGATGTGTGCATTGCCCTTGCCTTTGTTGTACGCATGGGGAAGCCGACGTTCCCCACGCCCCTGTCTGAAAGCTGTTCCCGCCCCCCGGCGCCGGCTGATCGGAGGAGGAGGAAACTCGCTTTCCCCATATCCCCGCCCATTCAACCGAAAGTGGCATGTGTAACTGTTCACACCTGGGGCCGTACACAAACCTGGGAGCGAGGGCGTCCCACCCTCGTCGCGTCTACGCGGGCAAGCTGCCCGCGCTCCGAGGAGCAATGTGGACACGTACCGGCATGTTGCGACTTTTCATCGCCTATGAAGAAACGTATAATGAGTCGACCCGGTGGGGCACAGGCCCGGCGCGCACTGACAGGGACGTCATGAAAGGGGGCAGCGATGCTGGAAGCCGAATCTTCCCCGGTCCTCGAACCGGGCGACGCGGAGGCGCCCATGGTTCGGCGGCGACTGGTGACGACGCTGTGGCGCGCGGTGCTGTTCGGCGCCGGCCTGTTTGTCTTTATCCTGGCCCTCGAGTCGTTGAAACGCGGCGCCGGGGCCTACGGTTCGCTGGCCTCGGGCCTGTTTCGGGTGGAATCGCCCGCCGGGGCGCTGGGACTGGGCTGGTTGCTGGCCTACCTCTTCCTGAGCGGCTCGCCGGTAGCAGCGCTCGCCGTCTCGCTGTTCGCCGCTGGCTCGCTGGATGCACTGCAAACCCTGATGATGATCACCGGCTCTCGTCTGGGCGCCTCGCTGGTCGTGCTGGTCACCGGGCTGATCTACGCCGCGCGGGGACGGCACAGCACCGAAGGAGTAGCCGTGGGAGTGCTGTCCCTGCTCACGACGGCGGTGATTTACCTGCCGGCGATGGCGCTGGCCTATGCGCTCGTGGCGGGCGAGTTCATCACCGTGCCGGCGATCAGCGCCACGGCGCCGCTGACATCGCTGCTCGACCCGATCGTCGATCCGATCGCCGGGGTGATGCTCGACCA
>DAOTYR010000284.1:0-3590 GCA_034434655.1 Chloroflexaceae bacterium | reverse complement strand
AATGAGCACCCATACCCTCCACTTCTTCGATCGGGTGGACACCGCCCTCCACGACGCCACCCTGCGCACGGCCCTGGACCGGGCCACCACACGCTTCGTCGGCAATCGCGCGGGGGCCATCGGCGCCCTCAGCGACGCCGACAGGCTGCGCGACCAGGCCCGCGCGCTGCGCGCTCAGGCCCTCAGCCGCCTCGATGAACTGCTTGAACGCCTCGCCGCGCGGGTCGAGGCCCGCGGCGGGCATGTCTGCTGGGCCAGCGATGGCGAGGAGGCGAAACGCTACATCGCCGACCTGGCCCGCAGCCGCGGCGTGCGCTCGATTGTCAAGTCCAAGTCCATGGCCTCGGAGGAGATCCACCTCAATGAGGCCCTCGAGCGGGCCGGGGTCGAGGTGGTGGAGACCGATCTGGGCGAGTACATTATCCAGATCGCCGGCGAGACGCCCTCGCACATCATCGCCCCTGCCATCCACAAAACCCGCGAGCAGGTCGGCGCGCTGTTCGAGAAACATCTTGGCATGCCTCCCACCACCGAGGTGCCCCCGATGATCCGCGCCGCGCGCCAGGCCCTGCGCCAGCGCTTCCTGCGCGCCGATATGGGCATCAGCGGGGTCAATTTTGGCGTCGCCGACGAGGGCGCTGTCGTCATCGTCGAGAATGAGGGCAATGCGCGCCTGACCACGTCCGTGCCGCGCATCCACGTGGCGATTATGGGCATCGAGCGCATTGTCGAGCGCCTCGAGGACCTGGCGGTCATGTTGCAGGTGCTGGCCCGCTCGGCCACCGGTCAGAAACTCTCGGTCTACACCAGCATCATCAGTGGCCCGGCGCGCCCCGGCGAGGCCGACGGCCCGGAGGAGTTCCATCTGGTGCTGCTCGACAACGGCCGCTCGCAGATCCTCGGCGGCCAGTACGCCGAAGCGCTCATGTGCATCCGCTGCGGGGCCTGCCTGAACGCCTGTCCCGTCTACCAGAGCATCGGCGGCCACGCCTACGGCGGGGTCTACTCCGGGCCGATCGGCGCGGTCCTGACGCCGTTGCTCCAGCCCGATCTGCCCGATCATCACCTCCTGCCCCACGCCTCCTCCCTCTGCGGGGCCTGCCAGGAGGTCTGCCCGGTGCGCATCGCCATCCCCGACCTGCTGCTGCGCCTGCGCGCCGATGCGGTCAAGGCCGGCAAGTTCCATCCTATCGAGAAAACCGCCATCCAGGGGTATGCTACCATGATGAACAATCCTGCCATCTACCGGGCTGGCGGCACATTCGCCCGGCTCGGCGCGCGCCTGCTGCGGCGCAAGGGCCGCATCCGGCGCCTGCCCCCACCCCTGCACCTCTGGACCAGGGGGCGCGATTTCCCCGCCCTCCCTGCCCAGACCTTCAGCGAGTGGTGGGAAGAACGTGAACGCCAGCGACAGAGCGGGTGATTGGAAGGAGTCCTGCCGAATGAGCCGCGATCACATCCTCGCCAACCTGCGCACCAGTCTGGCCTCCAACCGCCCGTGGCTGGAAGAGGTCGCCCGCGCCGCGCCCCACGCCCCGCCGCCCTTCGTCCACCCGCCGGCCGCCGATCTGGTGGCACAGTTTTGTGAGGAACTGGCGAAGCTCGAAGGGCGCGCCTACCCCGTCGCCGATGCCGAGGAGGCCCTGGAGTTGATCGGGCGCCTGCTGGATGAACGCAATGCTCGCCACGTGCTTGCCTGGGATCTCGCGCAGATCGACCTGCCCGGTCTCGCCGCGCTGCTCGCCGGGCGCGGGGTGAGCCTCCTCGACGCCGGTGTGCAGGGTCCGGGCCGCAAGGAACGCCTGCAAACCCTGGAGCCGGTTCCGGTGTGTCTGTCGGGGGTAGATTGCGCCATTGCCGAGAGCGGCAGCCTGGTGCTGCGCCACGGCCCCGGTCGCCCCCGTCTGGCCTCGCTCCTCGCCCCGACCCACATCGCCGTGGTCCGTCGCTCGCAACTGGTGCGCGGCCTGGGCGAGGCCCTGGCCCTGCTGCGCGAGCGCCACGGCGCGGCGCTCTTCGACGCCACCAGCCATCTGACCCTCATCACCGGCCCGTCGCGCACCGCCGACATCGAGATGACCCTCTCGCTGGGCATCCACGGCCCACCGGAGGTGCACGTGGTGCTGATCTAGATCCAATGCCGCAAGTGTTCACATGTCTCCTGGGAGCGCGGGCATCTTGCCCGCGGAGACGCGACGGGGGCGAAGCGCCCTCGCTCATAGGCGCATGGGTTACTCCAGGTGTGAACAGTTACCCAATGCCGGCATGTTGCATCCGAACGTGACAATCCCGCCTTCAGCTCCACCCTGGTTGAGGGCGGCTCCTGCTCCCACGACGGGCAGCGCTGGCCGGGCGCCGCTCAGCGCCCGGCCTCGGCCTCGCCGTCGAGGGGGCTGCGCACCCCGCGCCCGCCGCGATTGAGCACGTGGGTGTAGATCATGGTTGTCTTGACATCCTTGTGGCCGAGCAGCTCCTGGATCGTCCGGATGTCGTAGCCGTCCTCCAGCAGATGGGTGGCGAAGCTATGGCGGAAGGTATGGCAGCCGGCGTGTTTGGCAATCCCCGCCGCGCGGATGGCGGCGTGAACGGCGCGCTGCACGCTGCTCTCGTGCAGATGGTGGCGGCGGGGCGCGCCCGTCGCCGGATCGGGCGCGTCGCGGCTGGCCGGAAAGATGAACTGCCAGGCCCATTCGCGGCTGGCGTTGGGATACTTGCGCTCCAGGGCATAGGGGAGCGAGACCGCGCCAGCGCCGCGCGCTAGCTCGCGGGCGTGGGCCTGCGCGCGGAGCACGAGGTGGGCCTGGAGCGGCTCAACCAGCGCCAACGGCAGCATCGTCACGCGATCCTGCTCGCCCTTGCCGTCACGGACCGTCAACTGGCGGCGCGTGAAGTCGAGATCCTTCACCCGCAGGCGCAGGCACTCGAGCAGGCGCAGGCCGCTGCCGTAGAGTAGCTGGGCTATGAGCAGGTGCGGACCGTGCAGGTGTGCCAGCACCGCCCGCACCTCGGCGCGGGTGAAGACGGCCGGCAAGCGCCGTGGCGTGCGGGCAGTCAGCACGCTCACCGGCACTTCAACCGGGAGTTCCAGGACGTAGCGATAGAGGAAGAGGATGGCGCTGCGGGCCTGGTTCTGGGTCGACGCGGCGATGTGGTGCTCGGTGGCGAGGTGGATCAGAAAGGCCTCGATTTCCGGGCGGCCCATCTCGCGGGGATGGCGCTTCTGGTGAAACAGAATGTAGCGACGCATCCAGTCGATGTAGCTCTGCTCGGTGCGGTAAGCGTAGTGGCGCGCGCGCAAGACTTCGCGCGCATAGTCCAGTAATTTCGGGGGTGGCGTGGGCATCGCGCTGCTCCGGGTAAGGATGTGGCAACCAGCAGGATCGGCGTTCAGCCGATAGGAATTTCGTCTCCTTGTATACCGCATTGGCGCGTGCTAAGATACGCGCAGTGGCATGCAGTCGAACATCCAACCAGGGGATCTTCGCCTGTGCCCGCGCAAGCGAAACCGCCCACACCGGGCAGATAGACTGCATGGGCGCCGGGCGCGCACAGGGCAGTTAGACTGCAGGGATGCGATCCATTTCGTAGTT
>DAOTYR010000283.1:0-11210 GCA_034434655.1 Chloroflexaceae bacterium | reverse complement strand
GTGTTCGCCGGCGCCTCATCCCCCGTAGCCAGCGAATCGCCCAGCGCCAGGTACACCTCACCGGGGCCAACCGGTGCCGCGACCGATGGCACGGCGCGCGCCGGTCCGCTCCCAGGGGCGAGGAGCAGCACGAGCGCCACCCCTGTCAGCGCCAACCACCCATGGCGAGTCATCGCTCATCCTTTCTACGTCAGCCGTCCACGCGGCTGCGCCGCGCCCCAACGGAAAAGGTTGTTCCTGGAAGGGCTTTGCCCTCCCACACCCTCCCGCGGGCGGGGGCCTGGGTGCGCGGGCCTCCGGCCCGCATCCGCACAAGGGCTACGCCCTCTCACACCCTCCCGCAGGCGGGGGGATGGGGAAACCCGGTTTCCCCATCCCCCTGCCTGCGGGCCAGGCGGGGTCAAAGCGCCGCGCGGCGGACGCCCCATCTCCCCATCCCCCTGCGTGCGGGCCAGGCCCTCCCGCGGGCGGGAGCGTGGGGAAACCTGGTTTCCCCACACCCCGCTCCGAGAGCTTATGTTCACGTCAGGGCACGTTTCAGAGGTTACTATTACGATGTAAGAGACGGCGGGAAACGCGTCAGCGACACACCTGCCTGCTGGCTTGCCTTGCGTCACTGGAAGGCACTCTATCCTACCACACTTGCGCCAGGGCGCAAGCGGAGGCTGGACCCGGGAGGGCTGCGCCCTCCCAGACCCTCCCGCGGGTGGGGAATGGGGAAACCCGGTTTCCCCATATCCCTGCGGGGCGGGGGCGTGGGAAAACCCGGTTTCCCCACACCCCTCTCTTCGAGAGCCTATGTTCACGTTAGCCCTCCATGCGGCTCCGCCGCACACCGACGGGATGAACATAGGTTATTCTTGGGAGGGCTACGCCCTTCCAAACCCTCCCGCGGGCGGGGGCGTGGGGAAACCCGGTTTCCCCACACTCTTTCCTCCGAGAGCTTATGTTCACGTTAGGAGCCAGCCATGCGTCACGAACCTTCCGAGATCAGGCCATCCGAAGAGCAAAGCGCGGAAGCACGACCTGGCCAGGGTCGGTTGCGGGCGCACGAAAGTCTGATCGAGCGCCGCATTCGCGAGGCCGCGGCCGCGGGCATGTTTGAGAACCTGCCTGGCGCGGGGCAACCCCTGCGCCTGGAGGACGAGGCCCACGTGCCGGAGGATCTGCGACCTGGCTATCGCTTGCTCAAGAATGCGGGCTACGCCCCCGCGTGGATCGAACTCCAGAAGCACATACGCGCCGAACTGGCCGATCTGGAGCGCTGGCTGGCCCGTGTCACCGCCCGCTGGGCGAGGACCGGCCCGCCGGAGCGGGAGCGCCTGCGCGCGGAGTACGCGCAGAAGGTGCGCGACCTGAACCGGCAGATCACCACCTACAACCTCATCGCCCCACCCGCGGCCGGGCAACTGCCGCTGCGCCGGCCTGGCCGCGAACTGGCCGATTAAAGGCCCTGAGGTGAACACCGTTCGCAGGGTGCTGCCCCCCTCCCAGCCTCCCCCCGCTGGGGGGAGGAGCCGGGTGCCCGCCCCCAGTGGGGGGAGGGGCAGGGAGGGGGCCGGCGCCGTGCCCGCAGAGCCGTGGCGCGGGCGTCCCGCCCGCGCTCCCAGGCGATGTTCCTCGGGCGTTGTGCGCGAATCGCATGGACGGCTGAGGTGACCATCGTGCGCAGGGTGCTGCCCCCCTCCCAGCCTCCCCCCGCTGGGGGGAGGAGCCGGGTTCCCGCCCCCAGCGGGGGAAGGGTCAGGGAGGGGACCGGCGCCGTGCCCGCGGAGCCGTGGCGCGGGCGGGACGCCCGCGCTCCCGGGCCGTGTACATCGAGCGGTGTGCGCCCCGCGCATGGGGCCTGACGTGAACATGGGGGAACCAGGTTCCCCCATACCCCCGCCCGCAGGAGGGTGAGGGCGCAGCCCGCCCGCAGGAGGGTCTGGGCGGGCTATACCCTCAAGCAGGGGGATGGGGAAACCGGGTTTCCCCGCCTAAGGAAAAGGTCCGGGCGGGCGTGGCCCGTCCGGACCCTCGGGCTTATGCCGCGCGGGCGGCAGCCGGCTTCAGTTCCTCGGTGCCCTCGGCAGCGTTTTCAATGCGCGCCACGGCCTCCCGCGGCATCACGGTCCAGAAGAGATTGCGGTAGTTCTCCCACCGGGCGAGGATGTCGGCGCCACGCGGGCTGCCGGTCAACTCGACGTGGCGGCGGATCAACTGCTGCACGCGCGCCTCATCGCGGGCGCTCATGGGCCGCAACTCGATCAACTGGGGGTTATAGCGCCGCTCGAAGCTGCGGGTCTCATCCAGCACATAGGCGACGCCGCCGGTCATGCCGGCGCCGAAATTGCGCCCGGTCGGCCCCAGGATCACCACGGCGCCGCCGGTCATGTACTCGCAGCCGTGGTCGCCCACGCCCTCCACCACGGCGATGGCCCCGCTGTTGCGCACGGCGAAGCGCTCACCGACCTGACCGGCGGCGTACAGTTCGCCGCCGGTGGCGCCGTAGAGCAGGGTGTTGCCGGCGATCACGTTCTCGTGCCAGGCGAAGCGCGTCTGCGCATCGGGGGCAAGCACAATCACGCCGCCGGCCATGCCCTTGCCCACGTAGTCATTGGCCTCGCCGGTGAGGCGCAACTCCACTCCCGGCGCGTTGAAGGCGCCGAAGCTCTGACCGGCGCTGCCCCGCAGGTGGATGGTGATCGTCCCAGCGGGCAGGCCCTTGTCGCCGTAGATCTGGCCGATGGCCCCCGCGAGACGGGCGCCAACGCTGCGATCACGATTGCGGATCGTATAGTTCAGGCTGACCGGGCCGCGGGCGGCCAGGGCGCCGCGGGTATCGAGCATGATCCGGTCGTTGAGGCTCTCCTCGGCCGGCAGGAGGTTGCGCCCGCCGGCGTGGCGGATCTCGTGACCGGCGATCATGCGCGCCGCGCCGAGGACGGGGGTCAGATCGAGATCGTCGGCGCCGGGATGCCCGGTGTGGCGCTGCCGCAGCAGATCGGTGCGGCCGACGGCCTCATCGAGCGAACGCAGGCCAAGGGAGGCCAGGATCTCACGGATCTCCTGGGCCAGGTAGCGGAAGAAGGCCATGATCATCTCCGGCTTGCCGGGGAACCTGGCGCGCAGTTCGGCCCGCTGGGTGGCAATGCCGACCGGGCAGGTGTTGTTGTGGCAGGCGCGGGCCATAATGCAGCCCTCGGCCACCAGAGCCGCCGTGCCGAACGAAAACTCATCGGCGCCGAGCAGCGCGGCCATCACCACATCGCGCCCCGTCTTAAGCCCCCCGTCGGCGCGCACCCGCACCCGCCCGCGCAACCCGTTCAGCACGAGAGTTTGCTGGGTCTCGGCCAGGCCGAGTTCCCAGGGCAGACCGACGTTCTTGATGCTGCTGAGCGGCGCGGCGCCGGTGCCGCCGGCGTGGCCGCTGATCAGGATAATGTCGGCATAGCCCTTGGCGACCCCCGCGGCGATGGTGCCTACACCGGCGGTTGCCACCAGTTTCACGCTGACGGTGGCGTTGGGGTTCACCTGTTTGAGATCGTAGATCAGTTGGGCCAGATCCTCGATACTGTAGATATCGTGGTGCGGCGGAGGCGAGATCAGCGCCACGCCCGGAACGGTATGGCGGATGCGGGCGATCTCCTCGTTCACCTTATGGCCGGGCAATTGCCCGCCCTCACCGGGCTTGGCCCCCTGGGCCATCTTGATCTGCAACTCACTGGCGCT
Source organism: Chloroflexaceae bacterium (assembly GCA_034434655.1). Taxonomy (GTDB): domain Bacteria; phylum Chloroflexota; class Chloroflexia; order Chloroflexales; family Chloroflexaceae; genus JACAEO01. Next base: position 7,496 of record DAOTYR010000283.1, on the reverse strand, counting down.
GGCCAGATAGGCCGGCGTCACCCCGAAGCGCCCCGAGGCCACCTGCTTGATGCGGCTGTTGCGCTCGTCCTTGAAGCGCTCGGCGTCCTCGCCGCCCTCGCCGCTATTGGCCAGGGCGCCGAGGCGGTTCATGGCGATCGAGAGCGTCTCGTGGGCCTCTTTGCTGGTCGAGCCGTGGCTCATCGCCGCGGTGCTGAAACGCCTGACGATCGCTTCAACCGGCTCGACCTCATCGAGCGGCACGGGAGGACCGGCGGGCACAAACTCGAGCAGATCGCGCAGTTCCGTCGGCGGGCGGGCGTGCACCAGGTCGGCATAGGCGCGGTAGAGGGCGTAGCCTTCGGGGCTGATGCGGTCGTAGCTATCGCCATCGAGGGCATGGGGGTTCTGGACGGCGCGGTGCAGGGCGTGGATGACCGGAGGACTGAAGGCGTGGTATTCCCCGTCTTTCTTGAACTTGTAGAAGCCGGGATGCGGCAGGGCCGGCGCGGCGTCGCCGAAAGCCTTGCGCTGGCGGGCGCGGACGTCGTGTTCCAGCTTCTCCAGGCCCACGCCACCGATGCGCGACGGCGTGCCGGCGAAGCACGCATCGATCAGTTCCTGGTCAAGCCCCACGGCCTCGAAGATCTGCGCGCCACAGTAGCTATCGAGGGTGGAGATGCCCATCTTCGACATCACCTTCAGGAGGCCCTTCTCGAGCGAGGCGATCACATTGTGCTCGGCCTCTTCGGCCAGGGTGCGCGAGCGGGGATCATCGCGCAGCTTCTCGACCGGAGCGCTGGCCGTCTTCTGGCGCAGGGCCTCGCGCTCCAGGGCGATCTGGCGGGCGCTGGCGAGGGCCAGGTAAGGATTGACCGCCTCGGCGCCATAGCCAGTCAGGCAGGCCAGGTGATGCACCTCGCGCACTTCGCCGGTTTCGGCCACGAGGCTGCAGAGCGTGCGCAGGCCCGCGCGGATCAGATGATGGTGGACGGCGCCAACGGCCAGGAGCGCGGGGACCGGCGCGTGGGCGGGGTCAACGCCGCGATCGCTGATGATCAGAATTGACGCGCCATTGCGCACGGCCTCGGCGGACTCGGCGCGCAGGCGCTCCAGCGCCCCGGCCAGGGTCTCATCGGGGCGCAGCATGGCCATGACCGTGGCCACGCGCAGGGCCGGATCGCTCTGCGCGCGGATGGCGGCGATCTGCGCATCGGTCAGCACCGGCGAGGTCAGTTGCAGCAGATGGGCATGCTCGGGCGTCTCGGTGAGCACATTACCGCGCCGGCCCAACCCGACGCTGAGGGACATCACCATCTCTTCGCGCAGCGGGTCAATCGGCGGGTTGGTGACCTCGGCGAAGCGCTGCTTGAAGTAGTGGAAGAGCGGGCGACCCAGTTCCAACTGTGAGAGCACCGCCGCGGGGGTGTCATCGCCCATCGAACCCACCGGCTCGTGGCCAGTGCTGGCCATAGGCTTCAGAATAACGTTCATCTCCTCGGACGTGTAGCCGAAGGCCATCTGCAAGGGCAACAGATCGGCGCTTTGCGCGGCGGCGCCCGCCTCCTCCGGCGTCGCGGGCTCGGAGGGCGGCAGGGCGCGCAGATGCTGGCCGATCCAGGCGCTGTAGGGCCGCAAGCCGGCGAGGTAACTCTTCACATCGTCATTGGTGAAGAAGTGGCCGGTCGCGGTATCCACGGCGATCATCTGCCCCGGGCCGAGCTTGCCCTTATGGACGACACGGCGGTCGTCCACGCGCACCGCGCCAACCTCGGAGCCGGCGAACACCAACCCATCGTCGGTGACGATATAGCGCGCCGGGCGCAGGCCGTTGCGGTCGAGGGCCGTGCCCACGATGCGCCCGTCGGAGAAGGTCAGGGCGGCGGGGCCATCCCAGGGCTCGACCAGGCAGGCATGGTACTGGTAAAAGGCGCGCAGGGCCGGCGGCAGATCGGGCACCTTCTCCCAGGCCTCGGGGACGAGCATCGCGAGGGCGTGGCGAATATCGCGCCCGCCGATCACCAGCAACTCAAGGGCATTGTCGAGCATCGCCGAGTCGGAGCCGCGCTCATCGAGCACCGGTGTCAGGGCCACAGGGCCATCCACGGGGCCGGCGGCCAGAAAATCGGGGGGCAGGTGCAGCACCGCCTGGCGCGCGCGCATCCAGTTGGCATTGCCCTGGATGGTATTGATCTCCCCATTGTGGGAGAGCATGCGGAAGGGTTGGGCGCGCTCCCAGGTGGGGAAGGTATTGGTCGAGTAGCGCTGGTGGTACACCGCGATGGCGGTGGTGAAGGCCGGGTCGCGGAGATCGAGGTAGAAACGCGCCAGGTGACTGCCGAGGAGCAACCCCTTGTAGACGATGGTGCGGCTCGAGAGCGAGGGCACATAGGCGGCGAGGTTCTCGCGCCGGAAAGCGCCTTCGATGGCCTTGCGCGCCAGGTAGAGGGTGCGTTCAAAGGCGACCTCATCGAGGCCGGCGGGGCGGGCGATCAGCGCCTGGCGGATCAACGGCATCGCCGCGCGCGCGCGCTGGCCGAGGGCCTCGGGGTCAACCGGAACGTCGCGCCAGGCCAGGAGCGTCAGGTTGCGCTCGGCGAGGGCCTGGGCGACGATGGTACAGGACGCGGCGGCGGCGCCCTCGGCCTGCGGCAAGAAGAACATGCCCACCGCCAGATCCGCCGGTTGCGTGGCGATGCCCTGGCGACGCAACTCGCGGAGCATCAACTCGCGTGGGATCTGGGTGAGCACGCCGGCGCCATCGCCTGTTTTCGCATCGTCGGCGACGGCGCCGCGATGCTCCAGGTTTCCGAGGGCCTCGAGGGCCATGGAGAGGATCTCGTGGCCGGGTTGGCCGCTGATCCGGGCGACAAAGCCGATCCCGCAGGCATCGTGCTCAAAACGCGGGTCGTACAATCCGTGAGCGTCGCGCACAGGAAGTTGCATCGTTACCACCTTGCACTCTAGCGAAAACAGACAAACGCCCGCCGTCCCCTCGGCCCTTCGAGGGAGTGGCGGGCTTCATTGGCGTATCGGTTTGCCGATGCCGGCGGATACATCAACTGCCCCGTAGCGCATCGTTGCGCCGACGAGGCCGGATGGGCGGAGGACCTTGGCCCGAGCGGAGCGACCCTATGTCCTTGCGAGAACCTGCCAGACGAACCGGGGGGTGCAAAAAGCCGCCGGACTCATCCGTTGAGTTACCGGCAGCGCCTCACTGCACCGCACAGATGGGATCATTAATTTGGTGTTATGTAGGACTATACAATGTTCTGCGGGCACTGTCAATATCACTGTCCAATCATCGCGGCAGGATTTTGTGCGGAAGATCCAACCCGCTCGCGTATCCGGGGGCACGATGCCCTCGCTCCCAGGAGAACCGTGAACATGTACCCTCCAATGGTGACCAGGAACGGACGCACCGCGAAACGACGTTGCAGGCGCCGGACCTGTGCTACACTAGCGGGGCCATGCAAGCACCGCGCATCGCCTACTGTTCGCCCGTGAATCCGGCGCCCTCGGGCATCTCCGACTATAGCGAGGAGTTACTGCCCTACCTCGGCCAGTACGCGGAGATCGTGCTGTTTGTCGAGGACGGTTTGCGCCCGACCAACCCGCGCCTGGCGCAGCATCTGGAGGTGCTGCCGCTGCGCCGCCTGCCGCGCGAGCTGCGGCGGCGACGCTACCATGCCCTGGTATACCACATGGGCAACAGCCCGGCGCACGGGGCGATCTGGGACGCGGCCCGGCGGCTGCCGGGCGTTGTCGTGCTGCACGACTTTGTCTTGCACCATTTTATGCTCTGGTACGCCGCCAGCCGGCTGCGCGACGTGCAGAGCTACGTCCGCGCCATGGAAGCGCGCTACGGGGCGCCCGGCGCGCACATGGCTCAGCTTATGATCCGCTCGCGGTTCACCGACGCGGCCTTCGACTTCCCCTGCTGCGAACCGGTGCTCGAGAGCGCCCATGGGCTGATCGCCCATAGCCGCTACGTGGTCGAGGGCGCCGCCGCGCTGCGCCCCGACTTGCCTATGGCCGTCGTACCCATGGGCGTTCCGCTGCCGCACATGCCCTCCCGCGAGGAGGCGCGCGCGCGCCTCGGGCTACCGCCTGAAGCGGTGGTGCTGGCGAGTTTCGGCCACATCAACGCATGGAAGCGCGTCGAGCCAACCCTGCGGGCGCTGGCCGCCCTGCGCGCCGAGGGCCACGACGCGCGCTATCTGCTGGTAGGCAGCGTCTCGCCGAACTACGATCTCGCCGGGCTGATCACCCGCTCGGGGCTGAACGACGCCGTGACGGTGACCGGCTACGTGCCCCGCGCGGCGTTCGAGGCCTACGTTGCCGCTGCCGACATCTGCGTCAACCTGCGCCACCCCACCGGTGGCGAGACTAGCGCCAGCCTGCTGCGGCTCCTCGGCGCCGGGCGCCCGACCCTGGTGAGCGCCGTCGGGGCCTTCGCCGAATTGCCGCCCGGCGTGGCCGCCCAGGTGGACCCCGGCCCCGCCGAGGGTGATCAGGTGCTCGCCTACTGCCGGCTGCTGCTGGCGCGCCCGGAGGTGGCAGCGGCCCTGGGCGCGCGGGCGCGGGCCTACGTGGCCGCCGAACACACGCTCGAACGGGCCGCCGCGGGCTATGCGCGCTTCCTCGCGCGCCTCTACGGCTGGCCGGTGGTGCGCGCGATCCGCCCGGCACCGCTGTGGTCCCCACATCCGCGGGAGGAAGAACCGGTCATCCCCGCCACCGCCCGCCCATTACCCCTCGCCGCGCCTGCGCCGCCGGCCACGGCCACGTCGCTTATTGCCGGCGCGGGGCGCGCCCTGGCCGAGATCGGGCTGAGCGAGGAGGACACCGGCGCGCTGATGAGCGTGGCGCGGCGTATCGCCGAACTAACCTGAACATGGGGGAACCAGGTTCCCCCATACCCCCGCCTGCGGGAGGGTGAGGGCGCAGCCCACCCGCAGGCGGGTTTGGGAGGGCGCAGCCCGCCCAGGAAGAACCTTTTTTCATCCCGTCGGTGTGCGGCGCGAGCCGCATGGAGGGCTGAGGTGACCATCGTTCGCCGGGTTCAGCCCCCCCTCTCAGCCTCCCCCCGCCGGGGGGAGGAGCCGGGTTCCCGCCCCCAGCGGGGGAGGGTCAGGGCAGGGGCGGTCACCGTGCCCGCGGCGCCGTGGCGCGGGCGTCCCGCCCGCGCTCCCATGCCATGGTCATCGCGGCGGTGTGCGCCATGCGCATGACCGTCTCACGTGAACATAAGCTGCTGGAGCAGGGATGCGGGGAAACCGGGTTTCCCCACGCCCCCGCCCCGCAGGGGTCGGGAGAAACCGGGTTTCCCCATCCCTCCGCCCGCGGGAGGGTCTGGGAGGGCGCAGCCCTCCCAGGAACAACCGTAGGTTCATTGCGGCGTTGTGCGGCGCAGCCGCATGGACGGCCGAGGTGACCATACGCCCGTCGGAGAGGGCTGCGAACGGCTGTACCCTCCGAGAAACGCTCGTTGCCGACTACTGGTCGCCAGACAAACCGCGCCCATGCGCAGTGCCTGCCTATGACTCTGGAAATCTGGATCGTCTTTGGGATCCTGGCTGCAACCATCGTCCTGTTCGTCAGTGATCGTCTTCGACTTGATATCACTGCGCTCCTGGCCTTGCTGGCCCTGACGCTCACAGGCATCCTTACCCCGTCGGAAGCGGCAGCAGGCTTTGGCGATACGACGGTGCTGCTGATCGCTGCCCTGTTTGTGGTCAGTGATGCACTGTTGCAGACGGGCATTGCCGAGGCTATGGGACGCTGGCTCGGTCGTGTGGCCGGAACGAGTGAGCGGCGCATCCTGGTAACGATGATGCTGGTAGTGGCGCCCATTTCGGCCTTTGTGAGTTCGACCGGCGCGGTGGCGATTATGCTGCCGGTGGTGGTCGCTGTGGCGAACCGGGCCGGCATCAGCCCTTCGCGGCTGCTCCTCCCGCTCGCCTACACCGCGCTCATCGGCGGTATGCTGACGCTTATCGGGACCCCGCCGAATATCATCGCCAGTGAAGCCCGCGCCGGGGCCGGCAGGGGCGCCTTTGGCTTCTTCAGTTTCACGCCCATCGGGGCGCTGGTGCTTGGCGCCGCCATTATCTTTTTGACGACCATAGGCCAGCGCTTGCTGCCTGACCGGATCGAGCCGGCCCGAACACCGGTGAGCACGGATCAACTCTCATTCGAGGAACTTGCTGCCGCCTACTGTGTGCAGGGCGCCCTGACGCGAGTCCGCGTGCGCCCGGATTCACCCTTGATCGGCCAGACCATCGCCGAAAGCGGTCTCGCCGACACATACCAGACGACCGTCCTGGCGGTGCATACCTGGCCCCCTGGAGCGGCAATGCCGGGGCCGACTCGCCCGGTAACCGCCGCCACCCGGTTTGAGGCCGGTGATCTGCTCGATGTGCATATGCCGGTTGATCGGGTGCCACAGCTTGCCGGCGCCTATGGGCTTGATCCCGCTTCTCCCAATGACGGACTGCCAGCGCACCGCGATCTGGTGTATCTCGAGGTGGCGCTTACCCCCCGTTCACGGTTCATCGGTCAAACCATCGTTGAAGCCGATGTGCGGAACCGCTTTGGTGTCAGCGTGCTTGGCATGCAGCGGCTCGGCCAGGTGATCGATGGCGACTTCACGAGCGAACCGCTACGCTTCGGTGATACGCTGCTCGTGGCAGGACCTGCGGCGACCCTGGCGCCCGTGGTGCGCGAACAGCGTTACTACGGTGATTTCGTTGTCGCGACGGTGCCGTCCGAGCTCGAAGAACAGGCCGGCGCGCCTCTGTCGCCGCGCTGGCCACTGGCGATAGCAATCGTGGTCGCCATGCTGATGGTGATGGTAACGAACCTGTTGCCGACGATGATCGCGGCGCTGCTGGCAGCGCTGGCGCTGGCCCTGACCGGCTGTGTGCGCCTCAATACGGTGTATACGCGCATGAGTTGGGAGAGCCTGGTGCTCATCGCCGCGATGCTGCCGATGGCGACAGCACTGGCAAAGACCGGCGGGGCGGCATTGATCGCCACGGTGCTGGTTGACTCGATGGGTGCCTTTGGCCCGCTGGCGTTGCTGGCGGGAATATTCCTGCTGACCAGCGTGCTCAGCCAGTTTATTTCCAACACGGCCACGGCAGTGCTGGTGATGCCGATCGCGCTCCAGGCCGGCGTGGGACTGGAGATTGCCCCGGAACCGCTGCTGATGACGGCCGCGATTGCCGCCTCGACCGCCTTTGCCACCCCGGTGGCGTCGCCGGTCAACACGCTGGTGCTGGCGCCGGGAGGCTACCGCTTCGCCGACTACGCCCGTGTGGGCGTGCCGTTGCAGGTGCTGGCGCTGCTTGTGTGTATCGCGGTCGTGCCGCTGTTGTTCCCCTTCTAAACGTCCGCGCGCGGGAACAGCCGGCGTCGCGGCGCCGATGGAGCCAGACAGGTTGCCCTGCGCCTCTGCCCCTGGGCAGCAATGTCTGGAAGGGCCTTGCCACCGTAAGTGTTCACAGTTCTCC